>NZ_JACJEY010000026.1:0-67073 GCF_014164295.1 Pseudoalteromonas sp. SG43-7 | reverse complement strand
CTAACTCGCAAACTTGCTAACTCACTAACTCACTAACTCACTACTAAATCTTATGCGGCGGCACTAAAACGCTTTTCAGCATTTCATTTTCCATAAATAACACCCCTTGATAAACGCTTTCACCATCACTGGAAAATTCAAAAATAAACTCGCTTTTGATACCAGGTTTGCCGCTTTTTAAAAGGCCAAAGCGGCGTTTAGTGCAGGCGACACTCATTAATTGCACTTGTAGCTGGTCGCTTTGACGTTTTGCGTGTGCGTTGGCAGCTTCAGCAACTTTACGATTAAGCCAAAAAAGATAAATTACACCACCAATGATAATGAATGTCCATAAACTTGCCATTTACGAGAATAACCTTCCAATTGCTCGCGCGAGAGTTTCGCTGCGATTTTCTTTACGAAGTAAACCTAATAAGTGTGGTCGAATACTCGGTATTGCAACTAAGTCAGCAAAAATACTTGGGAAAAGCTCTTCAATTTGCTGATGATGGGCGCAATTGTCCATAAAAATATGTAACCGCTCAGGATCAGTGAGCAAGTTAAAACAACGTCCAGCTATGGTCAGTAAAACATCCGATTCTGTGGCAATTTCTGAATCTAAAATAGTATCCACTAATTGTGCCGTAAGTGTTTGCGCTTGTGCTTTTGACATTGCACGTAGGGCACAACACAGGGCTAAGGTATCTTTTTGCGCAATGGCTTGCTGGGCGTAGCTTAACAATTGTTGACTAAATACCGGCGGTATTTCAACATGTTCAAGCATTGCGCTGAGCGGTTGTAATACTTCAGCTGGCACTTGCTCCCAGGCTTGTTGTAATGACGCTAGATTTTTATCGCTATCTAAGCGTAATGCAAAATCAGCAATACCCTGTACTGCCACACTTTGCCAATTATCAAACCCTAGTTTGCCACTAAAATACAGTTGGGTGTACTCATAATATTGTGAGGCAGGTTGTTTTAATAACACTTTTAACTGTGCATTAAATGCAGCTAGTTTATTTGCGTTAGGTGTAAACACATACGGGTTATTATCAAGCTTCCCGTCAGCTTGCTCGCCGGTCAAATCATTGCCAAGTGCTTCTATTACCATATTGGCAAAGTGATCGCGACTGGCGCATACCAGTTTGCTTTGCTCATCAACTGGAAACTTTAAAAACCACACGTAGGGCTCGCTACTGGCTTTGCTATCCCAAAACTGAATAGCTAACCATGCATGGCCTGCGAGCGGGAAAGGATAGGGGATCTGTGCTTGCTCAATGGCTAAAAATTGCTTTTTATCTAGCTTGGTAATATGTCTGCCAATATCAAAAACGCGCCAATTTGTGCCTGCGCCATCAAGTAATTGCCCTAAGGTTGCGATCTGCTCGGTCATAATGATCCACTGATTTTTACTGCAAAATTCGTTAAATTATACGCCATAGCAGGCCATGTTGGAACAGGGTATAATCAAGCAATGATAATCAACAAGGGTGGTTATGTACCAACAGACCCAAACTTACTTAACGCAACTCGAAGACTTATTAAAACAGCATCAACTTTGGCAAAATACTCCAATTGATCCGCAAGCGTTAAACTCAACAGTGCCATTTTGTCACGATACTATGGCGTTTGAGCAGTGGTTACAATTTGTATTTATTGAAAAAATGCAAATGTTAGTCGCTCAACAGCAGCCGTTACCGAGTAATTTTGCCATCGCGCCAATGGCTGAACTCATGTTAGCGCAAAAAAATGGTGGTGCAGCTGTGATGCAATTATTAGCTCAGCTTGATAAGTTATTAGGAAGAGAAGTAATAGTGAATGAACGTCCAGCCCCCGTTGAGTTTGGCGAGCTTGAAATTTTGTACCGTGATGAAAACTATATCGCAATTAATAAGCCTTCTGGTTTATTAGTACACCGATCATTTTTAGATAAACACGAAACACAATTTGCGATGCAGATGCTGCGCGATCAAATTGGCCAGCATGTGTTCCCTGTGCATCGTTTAGATAGGCCAACATCAGGTGTGTTACTGTTTGCATTGAGCTCTGAAGCTGCACGGGACATTAATCAGTTATTTATTGATAATCAAATCTCGAAACGTTATCTCGCGTTAGTGCGTGGTTTTGCGCCGGAGTCGGTGTTTTTAGATAAACCACTAAAAGAACAGCTGGATAAAATTGCGGATAAGTTTGCTGATCAAAATAAAGCCCCACAAGAGGCACAAACTCAGTTTAACTGCTTGCAGCAAGCAATGTTACCGATACCAATTGATAAATACCCAACAGTGCGCTATTCGCTGGTGGAGTGCTTTCCTAAAACTGGTCGTAAGCATCAAATCCGCCGTCACTTAAAACATTTATCACTGCCTATTATTGGTGATGTTAATCATGGTGATAATCAGCATAACCAATTTTTTAGAGAGCATTTTGCATTACGTCGATTAATGTTATTTGCAACTGAGCTTAATTTTGTGCACCCTTATACTCAACAACAAATCAATATTAAAGCGCCGCTAGGTGAAGCAATGCTCACTATTTGTCAACAGCTTGGCTGGCCACATCAAGAGAAGGATTATTAATGGCAACTATTAGCATATTTGTAGGCAGTGTTTATGGTGGTGCCGAGCGTTTAAGTGACGACGTTATTGACGCAATAGAACAAGCAGGGCACAGCGTAAATTTAGTTGATCAACCAACCATTGCAGATATTCAGCAAGCCACACATATTTTAGTGATCACCTCGACCACCGGACAAGGTGATATTCCTGACAACCTTGCTGGTTTTTTTAACGAGTTGAATAGCACTTTTCCTATGTTAACTGCTAAGCCATACGGTATTATCGCCATGGGCGACCGAAGTTATGGTGATACGTTTTGTGGCGCAGGGCGAAGTTTTGATGAGTTATTTCGTGACTTACAAGCACAACCTATCGGTCATCGTTTAGAAATCGATGCCTGTGAAGATTTTGAACCTTGGCCAGTAACTCAGCCATGGCTCCAAGAGTGGTTAGCTAAGTTACCTCAGTAGATAATAAAAAAGAGCGAAAACGCTCTTTTTTATTATCTGTATAACTTCGTTTAGGTGCTTTTCACATCCACTTTAAGCTTTAACTTTTGTCCTGGTTGTAAGTATTTTTGTCCTGATAAGTCATTCCATTTGATAATATCGTTGACTGTTAAATTAAACTTAGCTGCGATGCGAGCCAGAGAGTCACCACGGCGAACTTTATAGGTGATTGTTCGATTGGTACTGGCTAACGCCGCCTGAGGGGTCTTAGGGCTCTGATAAACCGTTAACTTTTGTCCTAAACGTAACACACTATTCTTTTTAAGTTTATTCCAGCTAGCGAGTTCATTAATGGTTACATCGTACTCTCGGCTTATATCCCATAAAGTATCGCCATTTTTAACCGTATGCGAGAGCTTCTTTTGACTATTGTTATTCACCGCCATACGCATTTGCTTTGGTAAGTGTTTACTATTGATTGCACCGTCACTTAACGGCACTAATAATTGCTGACCAATACGAATGGTATTTGACTTTAGTTTATTGAGTGATTTGATAGCACTGGTGCTGGTGGCAAACTTTTTCGCAATCACCGATAAACTGTCACCGCTTGCGACAATATATTGTTGCCAACGCAGACGATCTTTCATCGCTGTTTTAGCTAATAATTGTTGAAACTGCTCAACTTTATCTGTTGGTAATAATAAAAAGTGAGGACCATTTGGATCCGTTGCCCAGCGATTAAAACCTGGATTTAAACGATATAATTCAGTCAGGCTAATATCAGCCATATCCGCGGCCAGTGCTAAATCAATTTGTGAACCTACATCAACCGCTTCAACAACTTGTGCATTGATAATCGGGTTCCACTTTATCCCAAAGTCATCTTGGCGTTTTAATAAGTCTGATAATGCTAATAGTTTTGGTACGTAGGTGGTGGTTTCACTGGGTAAATCAAGAGACCAAAAATCAGTAGGCAAGTGCTTTTTACGGTTCTTTTTTATGGCGCGTAATAAACGCCCTTCACCTGAGTTATAGGCCGCGATGGCGTTGAGCCAATCACCCTCTAAGGTTTTATGTAAATAAGATAGATAATCAAGCGCCGCACGGGTTGATTGTACAATGTCACGACGACCGTCGTACCACCAGTTTTGCTTTAAATCAAAACGCTCACCAGTTTGTGGCATAAATTGCCAAATACCTGATGCACTGCGGTATGAGTAGCCAAATGGATCAAAGGCACTTTCAACAATCGGCAGCAATGCAATTTCGATTGGCATATCGCGTTTTTCAATTTCTTCTACAATAAAATGTAGATAAGGCTCAGCACGTTTTGAAATACGGTCTAAATAAGCTTGGTGTCTTGCGTAGTAATTACGCTCAGTGACGACAGGGCGATTTTGCGGGACTTCAATCGATAGTTGATAACGAATACGCTCCCATACATCATCAAAAATAGGTGCTTCATCTACATCATTTACTTGGTGATATTGCGCATTGATCATCAACGCTTCGCTAATATCATTTGGGCTTGCGCCTTCAAGTTGCGATTGTTCTGGGTGATTAGCAACTAGGTCATCAGGTTGTGTTGATGTTAATGTTTGACATCCACTTAGCACTAGTGCTAAGGCTAAAACAAGGGGGGATTTATTCATAAATACCAATGCATCAGGTAAAAAACTCGGCGAATACTACCTGTAATGAGATAACATTGCCACTTTTTGACTATCTAAAATCGTAATAATCAACTATCTAAAAATTTAATTGCTTGATTATTATAAGATTGTTTTTTAAAAATGGTCTTTCCAGATTCTAAGACCTGCAAAGTTTTGCCAAGGTTCATTATTTTGTAAGGTGTTTTTTGTACTCGGATTATATGTTTCAGGTAAGCGCTTTAGTATTCCAGTAATATCAGTTCGCATAAATGGGTTTATTTTTAGCTCTAATGCGAGTGTACTTGGTAAGGTAATTTGATTATTTTGACGCTGAATATCTACCCACTGTGCGTACTCAATTAAATCGCGGTTGCTAGGTTCCACCGCCAACGCAAAAGCTAAATTTGACTGCGTGTATTCATGGGTACAATAAATTTCACACTCAGGCGGTAATTTTTTTAATTTATCAAAAGAGTGCTGCATTTGCTCAGCGGTTCCTTCAAATAAACGCCCACAGCCACCGCTAAATAAAGTATCACCTGTAAAAGCAAGCACAGGATTAGTGTAACAAATATGATCTAAGGTATGTCCAGGTGTTGTTATGATGGTAAATTCCGTCCCAAGTACGGTTATCTTATCCGCGTCCATTAATGGTTTTGTGATCCCTTTAAATGGACTATTGTGTGGGCCGTATACATCAATACCCGCAAATTTTTCACATAAAGCGGCTACGCCATCAGTATGATCATAATGATGATGGGTAACTAAAATACCCGCTAAGGTCAAACCTGCTTGGTTTAAATAAGTTAACACTGGTTCAGCTTGACCTGGGTCAACTACCCATGCTTGCGAACTTGTAGGGTCGCTAAGGCACCAAATGTAATTATCAGAAAAGGCTTTAATTGCTTTGACTTGCACCATGTGACATTGCTCTATAAAGTGACGATATCAAACAGTATAACGAGCTCAGCGTATGAAACCAGCCCTTAGTTTTCAAGAAGGACCCAAACCACTGTCGTGGCAAGAGTTTCCTCATGGTGACTATTTACGTAGTGATATAGAACGTAAAATGGCCAAGTGGTTACCGCGAATGTTTGGCTATCACATGTTAAAACTCGGTAATCTCAGTGGCGAACTTAATACCAGTAAAAGCACCATTAAACACCAAGTCTGCGTAGCAGAGTCAGGACCATTTACAGGTGTTGTTGCCGATATAGATGAACTCCCTTTTTACGAGCACAGTGTTGATGCCTGTATATTAAGCCATTGCTTAGAGTATCACACCGATCCGCATCATATATTACGTGAAGCACACCGCACCTTAATACCAGGTGGCTATATGGTGATCACCGGGTTTAACCCATTTAGTTTATGTGGACTGGCGCAATTGTTGCCCTTTAGCGGTCAAAAGTTGCCATGGACGGGACGCTTTTTCACTCCCGCACGAGTAAAAGATTGGCTTAACCTATTAGGTTTTGAAATAGTCACTGATGAACGTTTTATTTATTCGTCATTAGCACGAGGCAACCGTTTATCGCGGTTTGCGCCATGGCGACGTTTTACCAAGCAATATCTAAAACCCATGGGAAGTGTGTATATGTTGGTCGCTCGTAAACGAGTTGCGCCTTTGACACCCATAAAGCCTAAATGGCACGCTCGTCCACAGTTTGCTCCAGTAAAAGGAGCGGGTTTACGGCAAACCTCAAAGCAACACTGTGAGCGGAAGCGTTAAATAACGCTGACTGTTTTGCTGTGCTTTTGGTAATTGGCCTGCGCGAATATTCATTTGTATTGCTGGGTGCAATAATTTAGGCGCACTGAGTGTTGCATCACGGGCGCTACGGGTTGTTATGTAATCTTGCTCAGAGGCTTGTAGATGAATATTACTGGTGCGCTGCTCGAGTACCGATGTTTTGTTGGCAAGCGGGCGATCACCCGGCTGATAGTCGTGGCACATCCATAAAATAGTTTCATCGGGCAGGGCTAAAATACGTTGCAGTGACTGATAAAGCGTTTTGGCACTGCCACCTGGGAAATCACAGCGTGCAGTACCGCTATCGGGCATAAAAAATGTGTCACCAACAAACAAGTTGCCTTCAATTAAATAACACACACTGTCTGGAGTATGGCCTGGTGTCGCTAATACAGTAACCTTGTGTGCGCCCAGTGCAAAATGCTCGTTATCAGTAAATAGCTGTTCAAATGGGCTACCATCACATGGCATATCAATATTATACAGGCGGCTAAAATGCTCCTGCACTTGTATTATTTTTTTACCGGTTGCTAACTTGCAAGGATGATATGCCGCAAGTTGCTGCTTTATATAACTGGCGGCAGTAATGTGATCTGCATGGGCGTGGCTTTCTAAAACCCACTCAAGAATAAGTTGGTTATCGTTTATATGGGCAATGATCTCGTCGGCGGTTTGAAAACTTAACGTACAGCTAGCAGCATCAAAGTCAGCAGGGGCATCGATCAACATGGCAGATTTAGTGGTTTGGCAAGACACTAAATAAGTAAAGGTAGCACTTTGCTGATGAAAAAAAGACTCGATCGAGATAGCCATTTAACAACTCCATTATTTAATATATCCAAAGCTTATATCATATAACTAAGTTGTTAAATGGTTTATGATGAATTACCTACTAATATTATTCAGGGTTGTAACCTTCATCGACTAATAAATCTTTACTGCCAGCGGCATCACGCGCCAAATCATCAACAATTTCATTGTATTTATTGCCGCTATGACCTTTTACCCACTTCCAAGTCACATTATGACGGGCGCAGGCTGCATCAAGACGCTGCCATAAATCGACATTTTTAACTGGTTTTTTAGCAGCCGTTTTCCAGCCTCGCTTCTTCCAGTTAGCAAGCCATGATTCAATACCTTGTTTCACGTATTGGCTGTCGGTGGTGAGGTTTATCTCACACGGGCGGTTTAAACTCTCAAGAGCAACAATTGCTGCGAGCATTTCCATTCGATTATTGGTGGTGAGGGTATAGCCTTGGCTTAATTTTTTTTCGTGGTCATTATAAAACATAAAAATACCATAACCGCCGGGGCCCGGATTACCTAAACATGAGCCATCGGTGTAAATCTCTACGGTTTTTTGCACTGTTTTCCCTTGATCTTATGTACAATAAAGTGATTATAGAAAGATACCAGAGTCAGGCTAAATTCGATATGGCACGTAGACAAATAGTTTTAGATACAGAAACCACCGGCATCGACCCTAAACAAGGGCATCGTATTATTGAAATTGGCTGTGTGGAATTAGTGAATCGTCGTTTAACCGGCAATAACTTTCACGTTTATATCAACCCACAGCGCAAAAGTGACGAAGAAGCCATTGATGTTCATGGTATCACTAATGAGTTTTTACGTGATAAACCGTTATTCCATCAAATAGCTCAAGAGTTTCTCGACTATATTAGAGGGGCGGAGCTGGTAATTCATAATGCGCCGTTCGATGTCGGTCATATGGATAATGAATTTGCGTTGCTCAATCAAGGTTATCAAAGAACCCATGATTACTGCCAAGTTCTCGACACCCTCAAAATGGCGCGTGACTTGCATCCAGGACAGAAGAATAACTTAGATGCGTTATGCCGGCGTTATGATGTAGATAACGCTAAGCGTACCTTACACGGCGCACTACTGGATTCTGAGATCTTAGCTGACGTTTATTTAGCGATGACGGGGGGGCAGGTAAAGCTCAATCTTAATCAAAATAAAAATCAAGGCAGTGAGCAACAACAAAAAGAACTGCGTCGTTTAGATTCAAACCGTCCACCGCTGGTGGTCTTACAAGCCAACAATGATGAGCAACTCGCTCACGAAGAGCGATTAAATATAGTCAACGAAGCCGGTGGTCAATGTATATGGCGCGCCGAATAAGGCAAAACATGAGAAGCATAATGTTAGTTGTGTGTTTGGTTATGATGTTACCAAACACCAGCAGTGCAACAAATGAAGATAAAATAACCTTACTGCAGCGCGATGGGCGGCAAAATGAAATTCCTTTACTGGAAAATCGTTTTCGTATTGATTATAAAGTTGACGTAATCACCTTATTATTTTTTCGCAAGCCCGGTGCACCAGCAGTGGTATTGGTAAAACCCGATGGCAGTAAATATTATGCAACCTCGGCGAGAAAAGATGACAACCTACAATGGTTTGATGAGCTAAGTTATGATCTGATTACTATTAAGCAGCCAATGCCTGGGCCTTGGCAGGTCGTTGGTAGTATTTTGCCGAAAAGCCGGATTGTGGTGTTAGGAGAAGTAGAATTACAAGCCGAACCATTACCCCCATTACTGTTTCGTGGCGAAACAGTTAAAATTACAGGGCAAATACTAAATGATGGTGAGCCGATTCAAGTGGGCTTGTTTCGGGATGTGGTCAGTTTAAATGTTGACTTTATTAGCACCAATAACAGTGACTTTGCAAACTTTGGCGCTGGCACTCAGAGTGTTGCTGAATTTAAAGACGATGGCCGTGGTTTCGATGAGCGCCCTAAAGATGGTATTTTTACCGGTGAATTTAAATTAGTTTTCCCAGCCGGACAATGGCGACCAGAGCTATATATTGAAACCCCATTATTAAAGCGCACCGTGGTGCAAGATCTTATCGAAGTTAAAGAACCCCCCTTTAGTTATGAAATCGCCTTAGCCGAAGATGACCTGCAAGAACATCATTTAACTATTACCCTCGATAACCAAATAGTGCAACCAGAGACGGTATTGATCCAAGGTAAAATTTATTACCCTAATAATGAAGAGCAAATGTTTACGCTTGATGCTAAAAACAGTTTGACCCGCCAGCTGACGATTAAAAATTATGATTGGGGGCGATACAGTGTTGAACTGTCTGTTTTTGGCACTAATGTGAATGGCCGTGAATTTATGGCAACTTTACCGACCTATAAATTTGAAATCGAGCGGCCAATTGAAGTGGTGCCTGAATTACCAGCACCAATTATTACCCCAGCACAGCAACAAGAAATAGAAAGAGTTGCTAAGGAAGCCGAATCAATGGCAACAATTACATTTATTAGTTTAATTGTTGGCGGGAATTTACTGGTTTTGCTGTTGGGTTGGTTAGCAATTCGTGTATTTGTGCAGAAAAAATCAATCATGCCGAAAATCAACTTACCATTTTTGAAGAAAAAAACAGCAGTTGAAAATGAGCCGCAAAGTAATGAAAAAAAAGAACTCGACAAAAATGGTTCAAAAAGTGATAGATCCGGTGAAATTTTAAACCTTTCGATGTCAGATGACTAAAAAACCTGTAAAAAAACAAAAAAGCCCTTGACGAAGTAGGGGTTGGTTCGTATTATTCACGCCGCTGTCAGGGGAGACTCAGACAGCAACGAAAATGTGGAGTGGTAGTTCAGTTGGTTAGAATACCGGCCTGTCACGCCGGGGGTCGCGGGTTCGAGTCCCGTCCACTCCGCCAATTTTCGACAATTTGTAAGTACACGCTGGAGTGGTAGTTCAGTTGGTTAGAATACCGGCCTGTCACGCCGGGGGTCGCGGGTTCGAGTCCCGTCCACTCCGCCAACACTTACACAACATATGGTTGTAAAACATATTCTTATTATGGAGTGGTAGTTCAGTTGGTTAGAATACCGGCCTGTCACGCCGGGGGTCGCGGGTTCGAGTCCCGTCCACTCCGCCAATAAGAAAAAATAACAGTTTAAATATGCGCTGGAGTGGTAGTTCAGTTGGTTAGAATACCGGCCTGTCACGCCGGGGGTCGCGGGTTCGAGTCCCGTCCACTCCGCCAACTATTTAAACAATGTTGTATTACAAAATTTGTATGCTGGAGTGGTAGTTCAGTTGGTTAGAATACCGGCCTGTCACGCCGGGGGTCGCGGGTTCGAGTCCCGTCCACTCCGCCAACAAATTAAGTAATAACAAGTATAATGATATCTCTGCGGAGTGGTAGTTCAGTTGGTTAGAATACCGGCCTGTCACGCCGGGGGTCGCGGGTTCGAGTCCCGTCCACTCCGCCACTTGATATCAGTAATAAAATTAGTAAGTGCATTACCCCATGCACATACCACTGCGGAGTGGTAGTTCAGTTGGTTAGAATACCGGCCTGTCACGCCGGGGGTCGCGGGTTCGAGTCCCGTCCACTCCGCCACTTGTTATTTCCTCAATAACAAGCTTATAAAATCCTTATATAAATTTTTGCATAAAACACCTTTTGCTATCAGCTACCTTATCTGAACTTGACAAAGAACATAATAAAACCTGCAATCTTGATCAGAATTACAGGCTTATAATTAAACTTCTAGTCAGCTTTAATATATTAGCCTTGTGGGCCAAAGCGTTCTTTTAAGTAGGTATCTAAAAAGTTTAGATACGCGTTGGAGGCACTGATACGGTTTTCTTTTTTGCTAAAACCATGACCTTCATCGTCAAATAATACATATTCGACCGGTACGCCATTGGCTTTCACTGCGGCAACTAACTCATCACTTTCTATCTGTAATACGCGCGGATCGTTGGCGCCTTGAATAACCATTAACGGTTTGGTGATATTCTTAGCATGGAATAGCGGTGAGATTGCACGATGACGCTCGCCGTCCGTTGCAGGGTCGCCCATTTCATCGTACAACGCTTTTTTAAAGCTTTCCCACCACGGTGGAATTGAGTTGAGCGTTCTTACCCAGTTGGTGACACCAAAAATATTAATGCCCACTTTGAATTCTTCAGGCTCAAAAGCAAGCGCTGCTGCGGTCATGAAGCCACCGTAGCTGCCACCTATGATACCGATTTTTTCTGCATCGACCCAATCTAAACTTTGTAAGTGTTTTTTACCGTAAACAATGTCTTGTAAGTCGTCGGTGCCGTGTTTTTTATCATCTAAATGAAAAAAGGTTTTACCATAGCCTGAACTGCCACGGTTATTAACCGCAAAAATAGCATAGCCATGATTGACTAAATGTTGTTGCATTGCACTGTAACCAGTGCGGCTTTGGCCACCTGGGCCACCGTGCACCCAAATTAGCGCTGGCACTTTATTATTGCTACTGGCTTGCTTGGGTTTATAAAGTACGCCGGGTATCTCTAAACCGTCAAAGCTTTTAAAGCGCACTATGGTACTTTCAACTAAATCATTTTGATCTATCTCTTTGCTTAAAGTATTACTTAATTGCTGTGCCTTATCACTACCCACTTGCCAGACAAACAGGTTACTTGGCGAGGTATCTGAATTTAAGTAAAACGCCATGCTTTTTTCATCTGCAGAAAAGTTAACACCACGTAAGTTACCTGCGGGTAACTGAGGCATCGCAATCTCTTTGTCTGACTGGGTATCAATCACCGTGACTTTAGTGCTGGCATCGGCATTGACACCGCTGACTTGATAACGCCCTGATTTAGAAAAATAAATGAAGCTGACATCCCAATTATCTTTTAATACAGGGCTATGCTCCTCTGAGGCCAGCTCATAACGCCACACTTGTGAAAACTCGCCTTTAGCATCCGTTGAGTAGTATAAGTATTTACTATCAACAGAGAAGGTTTCAGGCGTGTATTGAGCTGGTGTATTGTGTTTTGAAATTAGCTGTGGTTTGAGGGTCTTTTTATAGGTATCGAGAATAAATGTGTCGCTGTCTTTATTGGTGTTGTTTTTAGAGAGTGCGATATAGCGGCCATCGGGGCTGATTGCTCCGACATCTAAACCAAGCGTATTTTGATAAACCGGGGTGATTTTATAGGTTTTACTATCAACGCGGTATAAGTCCATAAATTTAGCATCGCGCTGGTTACTAGTAATAAAAAACTCGCTGCTATTTTCTGTAAATCCTGCAAAGCTTGCGCGGGTTTCATCGCCGGGGGTTAAATCTGTTATTGACCCGTCAAGTTCACGGACGTAGACGTGAAAGCGCTCATTGCCGCCAGAATCTTTGGTAAAGAGGACCCTTTCATCATTTGGGAAGTAACGGACAGGGTAGGTGCTATCCTGAAAATTGGTTAAGCGGGTTTTGTTGCCTGTTTTTGCATCTACTTCATACAAGCTGTAAATACCACTTTCATCAGAGCTTACCAGTACTTTATCGCCATTGGGTGAAAAGCTACTGCCCATAATTGCGGTCGTATCAAAGAAGGTTTTAGCATTATAGGTGCTAACTTGCTGAGTTTGCTGCGACTGTACTGTGGTGACGGCTGTTGTTGAGGTTGATTGGCTACAACCGCTCAAGGCAATACTGATTGCACAGGCGAGTGCGGCAAATTGCAATTTTTTGTTCATAGTACATTCCTTGGTTTATTGTTATCTAATCATATTTTTACCGGTTTTAGTGTTGCCCTAACCCTATTTTAACGCAAGTTTTTAGCTGATTTTAACTGCAACAAAGTGTTACAAAGCCTGTATCGTTAAAAATACAGCCTACGTTATAATACTCACTCATATAAAAGGCTCTCTCATATAAAAGGAAAGTGATGATTGAAGTTAGTGGTTTACACAAGCAATTTGCCCAAAACATCCTATATAAAGATTATCGCATCAGCTTTACAGCACCGAGAGTATGTATTGAAGCGCCGAACGGTCAAGGTAAAACCACGCTGCTAATGATGCTTGCTGGACTTGAGCAACCACAAAGTGGACAGATATTATTTGCAGGCAAGGTGTTGTCTGAGCCTTATAAACAGGTAGCAATTGCCAGTGATCGCATCGCGCTGCCTGAGTTTTTAACCGCGAAACAAATTATCAATTTAACGGTTGGCAGTTTAGGCTGCGATTGGCCGACAGCGCTTATCAGCGGCTTTAATTTTTCAGATTTTTTAGCGACTCGTTTTGATGCGTTGTCATCGGGTAATCAAAAAAAGTGCCAATTAATTTTAGCGTTAATGCGCGGTGCGCCGTATTTGTTACTAGATGAGCCCAGTGCGGCACTTGAACAAGCCAGCATTATATATTTACTTGGTTTACTAGATAATTATTTAGCAGATAAAGCGCATGGGCAAATCATTATCACTTGCCATGAGCCGGCGCCGTTTATTGAGCATGGCTTTGAGTGTGTCCCCTTATGAGCAAGCTAGGTATTAAGCTTGAGATTGCACAATATCGCTCATTTATGCAGTATCGTTATCAGGCCTATAAAATTGAGCTGGCACAACTACTACAGCAACTTAAAAACTTCGGCTTATTATTTTTAGTGGTACTTGGCTCAGCCATGCTTGGAATGATTTTGCTGTTATTTTTAGGTCTGGGCAAAATCATCGACAGCATAGATGCGCCGCAATATGGCGCTCAAATGGCGTGGCTGTATCTATTACTGCAAAGCGTGATGCTCAGTGCAATGAAATCAGCCATTCAAAATAGTCAGCAGCGGCTCTTTCAACGCACTATTGTAAGGTCAAACTGGCTTAAGTTAATGGATATAAAATTATTGCTTTTAAGCAATGGCTGGTTGCTAGCAAGTGCTGTAATTGCGCTGGATTTAAACTATTTACAGTGGCTACGAGCACCCCATTTTGTGCTGTTTATGTTACTGCAGTTTAGCCTCGGTGTACTGTGTTTGTACAAGCCAAGAGCATTAATATATGGCTTAGTATTTACTGCTATTTTAGTCTTGCTACCGATTAATATAGCGCCGTTAGCCTATCACTGTGGCTTTATTATATTATTTGCGCTGAGCATGTTGTTGCCAGCATTTTCGCTGAGCGACCAGTTACCGAACAATGCATTATCTACTTTTTGGCTGAGCTTTTTTATGCAACATAGCAGGGTACTAGTATGGCGAGTGGCTTTATTGTTGTGTGTATTTATGGCAATCACTACTTTGCTCAATGAGCGTGCTGATTTAGAGGCTATATTTAACGTGATAGCCGCAGCTTTTATGGTGTTGTTTACCAGCTCACTGCAATTTGATTGTGGTAAGTTACATGATAAGTATCAGTTGTTTTTCAAGCAAATTATCAACAACGGGTGTTTTTTATCAGCCAATTTATGCCAAGTTGCTTGTTCTTTTTGATAACACTGAGCAGCTATCTGCTGTTTGTTGAACAAATAGAATGGTTATTACTGAGCCTGAGTGTTGGCTGGTGTATATTACAATTATATATAGCACAAAAAAAACCAGCGCATTTTGCGCTGGTTTGGATGATTACAACAGGCGGGCTGTTGGCTGTGTTAACTTAATATGTTAAGCAGCATTCGCCTTTTTTGCCGTGTTATTACGTGCGGCTTTGCCTGCTAATAAATCTGCAGGGTCAAAGTCGTCAACGTTAATAACATCTAAACGTGCTTTTTCAACGCTTGCCAGCTGATCAGCCTCTGCTTGCGTTAAAATACCCGCTTCAAGTCCCATCTGAGCAACTTTATCAAGCTGGAAGAAAGGCAGTTTAACGCCTTTTTCACGACATACCTTATCAAATAAAGGTTCAACAGCTAGCACGTCTTTAAGCGTTTGCTCTTGACGACCAACTAAGTTAAGTGGTTCATTTGTTAAGTATACGTAGCTTGCTAAACGGTTACGTGTTTCGCTAGGTACTTGTAAAATTTGTGCTAATTTATGCTCAAGTTTATCAGTCGGTTTACGAACTGGACGACCGAACGGGAACAACATCAACTTAAGTGCTGCACGAAGCGGAGCTGATGGCATATTGTTAATTAAATCAGCAAGTGCACGTTGACAGTGGTAAAGGTGATCTTGACAGCTCCATTGTACAAGCGGTAAATCTTCTTTTTTACGGCCTTCATCGTTATAACGTTTCAGCGTTGCAGACACTAAATAAAGGTAACTAAGCAAATCACCTAAACGAGCGGAAATACGCTCTTTACGTTTTAGTGAGCCACCAAATACAGCCATGCTAATGTCAGACATCAATGCAAGTGACGCACTAAAGCGCGACGCAGTACGGTAAAACTCAGCTGTTTCGTCTTTAAATGGTGTAGTTGCAAAACGGGCTCCGGTAAAGCTCATCCACTTAGTACGTACAAGGTTAGACATAGTAAAGCCGATGTGGCCCATTAATGCTTTATCAAATACCGCTAGCGCTTCTTCACGATCTTCGATTGCGCAGGCACCCAATTCAGTCAGTACAAATGGATGGCAGCGAATGGCACCTTGACCGTAAATAATCATATTACGGGTCAAGATATTTGCACCTTCAACAGTGATGGCAATTGGTGCACCTTGATAGCCACGACCTAAATAGTTATTTGGCCCAAGCATAATACCTTTACCGCCGTGAACATCCATTGCATGATTGGTTGAATCACGCATTTGCTCGGTCAAATGGTATTTAATGATTGCCGAAACAACCGATGGCTTTTCGCCTAAATCAACCGCACCAGTTGACATGCTAACAGCCGCATCTGAGCTGTACGCATAACCTGCTAGTTTTGCTAGTGACTCTTCAACACCTTCCATTTGGCCAATAGGTAAACGGAATTGACGACGAATACGGCTGTATGCTCCACTTGCAAGTGCAATTGTTTTAATACCACCCGTTGAGTTTGACGGCAATGTAATAGCACGACCAACCGATAAACATTCAACCAGCATGCGCCAGCCTTGGCCGGCCATTTCTGGTCCACCAATAATGTAATCAAGCGGTACGAAAATGTCTTTACCACGAGTAGGACCATTCTGAAATGGTACATTTAGCGGGAAATGACGACGACCAATTTCAACACCTGGCATGTCTGTAGGAATAAGTGCACAAGTAATACCTGGCTCTTTAACATCGCTTAGTAGACCATCTGGGTCTTGTAGTTTAAACGCCAGACCTAATACTGTCGCAACAGGCGCTAGCGTAATATAACGTTTGTTCCATGTTAGGCTAAGACCAATGACTTCTTCGCCTTCCCACATACCTTTACATACCACACCATAATCTGGAATGGCGCTGGCATCAGAGCCTGCTTCTGGTGAAGTTAAGGCAAAGCATGGGATCTCTTGACCACTAGCAAGGCGAGGTAAGTAATGATCTTTTTGTTCTTTAGTACCATAGTGCTGTAACAATTCGCCCGGACCTAATGAATTAGGAACGCCTACAATTGATGAAAGCAGGGTAGATTTACTGGTTAACTTTTGCAGTACACACGATTGTGCAAAGGCAGAAAATTGCAGGCCGCCATATTCTTTTTTAATGATCATGGCAAAGAATTTATTATCTTTTAGGTATTGCCAAACATCTTGTGGTAAATCGGTTAACTCATGAGTTGCTTCCCAGTCGTCCAACATACTACATACCACCTCAACTGGACCATCGATAAAGGCTTGCTCTTCGATTGTCAATTTAGGCATTGGGTATTGGTGTAATTTGTTCCAATCAGGACGGCCGCAAAAAAGATCGGCTTCCCACCATGTTGTACCCGCATCAATGGCTGATTTTTCAGTTTCAGACATAGTTGGAGTAACTTTTTTAAACATGGCAAAAATAGGTTTAATAATATATTGCTGACGAATGCCAGTAACAGACAATGGCACTGCAATGATCAAGAAGATCAACCAGCTAATTGCGCCAAATGCACCTGCAAAGGTACCAATGACAAGTGTTGCGATGGAAACGCCAAGGGCAGTATTCCAGCTCGCTCTGTGGTAACTCGCGATGCTGAGCAGCACGATTAAACCAAGTGTAAATATGAGTGTCATGTATTCAATCCTTAATAGAGGTCAGACCACCTTTAGTTAGAGTAGCGCTAGAGTGAATAATTATCAAGTAGCTTAGTGAAAATATCAGTGACTGTTAATTTGTAATCTGTGCACATCAGCATACGGATAAATGTGTGATTCGTCAGTATGATTTATTTGAGAAAAAATTAAGCTGTTTTCTTGCTTGCCTTGCCCTTGCTTATGTTTAACAATGCCGCTAAGGCCTAAGTTACGGGTTTACGCTTTTTAAAAAGCAGTATTTTAAAAGTATAAAAATTTTTGAAAGGTTAATTTATTTTATGTGTGAGTTGCTTGGCATGTCGGCGAATGTGCCTACAGATATTTGTTTTAGTTTTTCAGGGCTGTTAGAGCGCGGTGGTAACACAGGTCCGCATAAAGATGGCTGGGGCATTACTTTTTATGAAGGGAAGGGGTGTCGTACTTTTAAAGATCCTGAGCCTAGCTGTCAGTCTGAAATTGCCAAGTTAGTAAAGGCCTATCCCATTAAAAGTGTCTCGGTGATTAGCCATATTCGCCAAGGTAATCGTGGCCGTGTCTGTCTTGAAAATACGCATCCTTTTACCCGTGAGTTGTGGGGCAGGGAGCTGACCTACGCGCATAATGGTCAGCTTTCGAATTATCATGATTTAAAACCTGAATATTATCGGCCAGTGGGTAATACCGACAGTGAACTGGCGTTTTGTTGGTTACTCGATCAAATTCGTGAAAAATACCCTAAACGTCCAGCTAATATGGCGTCAGTGTTTCGTTATGCGGCAAAGCTTGCACACACTTTACGTGAAAAAGGTGTGTTTAATATGTTGCTGACTGATGGTGTGTATGTGTTAGCGTATTGTACTAATAATTTGCATTGGATCACCCGCCGTGCGCCGTTCGGTAAGGCTACGTTAATTGATGCAGATATGGTGGTAGATTTTCAACAAGAAACTACGCCAAATGATGTCGTAACGGTGATCGCTACTCGGCCACTGACCAACGATGAGCGTTGGCAAAAAATGGAACCAGGTGAATTTGCGTTGTTTAAAATGGGTGAGTTAATTTAGCCGTCAGTTTTAACGTTTGAACTTAATTAATGTGGTTATAAGCTGAAAAGCCCAAGTTATGATCGTCACACTTGAGCCTTTCGTCTTGCATCTTGAAAGCAATTTATTCTGGTGTTATTTCGTTTTTAACTTCTTCAGGTAATGCAACTGGGTTGGTTACCGTGAACGAGTTAAGTTGCACTTCAAATTGTTCTACGCCTTTTTCGCCTTTCCACATCCTGACTAGCATGTAATCCATTTCAGGGGCGAACCATGCAAGCGCTTGGCGTTTATCATTATCATATAAGCGTTTTACTTTGATCGCTTCGATATTACCGATTGGTAGGGAAATAGTCTCTTTACCAACGACCTCAAAGTTATACTCACGGCAGTTGCCTTTTTTATCAACTAACGGATACGAAAAGCTGGTTTTACCCATTTTTAATTCTTCGCGCACTTGTACTTGGTATGAAATTGAGTCTTGAAATTGCTCAGACCACTCACACTCAATGGGGTATTTACTTTCACTGCTGTTTACGAGTTTTTTAGTGTGGTCAAATTGCAGTGTATATTCTTTATCCGGGCCTGTGCCTGTGCGGATCATGCTATAACTTTCAGGCGTGATTTTTTTGTCGCTGAAAGTAAAATTTGATGTTTCTTTGCGTGAATCTGAGAATATCATCCACTCAATGTCACTGTGGTAGCTAACTTGGTAACTGTTATCTGCTAGTTTTTTTAATGTGCGGACGCCTTGACCATGGTTTTCGCCTTTGCGCAAAATATCATAGTTAGCTTCAAATTGAGTAAGTTCACCAGCAATTAAACTAGTAGGAAGTAATAAAGTGCCCGCACAGAATAGCAAGGCACTTAGTTTTTTATTCTGGGTAGTGCGCGCCGTGTGCAGGAAGTTGTTTTTTGTCAAGAACTGCATAATCTGCTTCCATAGTAAGTCGTTGTTCACTGAACCACTTGACCACCAAAGGGTAAATTATATGCTCTTGTGCATGCACGCGTTTTGCTAATGTGTCAGCAGTATCATCTGCCAGCACGGGTACTTTGGCTTGAAGAATGACAGGACCACCGTCTAATTCTTCAGTAACAAAGTGCACACTTACGCCATGAATGTCATCTTTTGCATCAATTGCTCTTTGGTGGGTATTCAGCCCCTGGTACTTAGGCAACAAAGAAGGATGAATGTTCAACATTTTTCCTTTAAATTTTTGCACTAAGTTAGGAGTAAGAATACGCATAAACCCAGCTAATACAACTAGATTTGGTGCAAAAGAATCAATAACGTTCATTAATTGCGCATCGTAGGCTTCGCGCGAGTCAAAATCTTTATGGCTGAGCACTGCTGTTGCAATGCCCGCTTGCTTTGCTCGCTCAAGGCCATAAGCGTCTGCTTTATTACTAATTACAGCCGCTATGTTTGCATTTATCTCGCCGTTATTACAGGCGTCAATGATGGCTTGTAAATTAGAGCCACTACCTGAAATTAAGACTACTAGACGAGCAGGGGCCATTAATCACGGCCGCCTAGGATTTCTACTTGCTCTTCGCCAGCTTTAGCATCATGGATCTCACCAAGGTGCCAAGCATTTTCGCCAAGCTCTTTTAAGATGCTTAAGCTTTGCTCAAGTTTGTCAGCAGGCACAACCAATACCATACCTACACCACAGTTAAATGTGCGGTACATTTCGTGGGTGGTGATGTTACCGTTTTCTTGTAACCAATTAAAAATACCAGGCCACTGCCAGCTATCACCTTTAACTACTGCTTTTGCAGACTCTGGTAATACGCGTGGGATATTTTCCCAAAAGCCGCCGCCAGTAATATGCGAAAGAGCATGAACATCTACTTGCTTGAACAGCTCAAGTAATGGTTTAACGTAAATACGTGTTGGTTCAAGCAGAGTTTCGCCTAATGTTTTACCTTCAAATTCAGCACTTGTATCAGCATTTGATACTTCAAGTACTTTACGAATTAATGAGAAGCCATTTGAATGCGGGCCGCTTGATGCAAGCGCGATTAGTTGATCACCAGCAGCTACTTTTGTGCCATCGATGATATTTGCTTTTTCAACTACGCCAGTACAAAAACCAGCCATGTCGTAATCTTCGCCTTCGTACATACCTGGCATTTCAGCAGTTTCGCCACCAATTAATGCACAGCCAGAGATCTCACAGCCTTTACCAATGCCTGTTACTACGTCTGCGGCAGTATCAACATCAAGTTTGCCTGTTGCATAATAATCTAGGAAAAATAATGGCTCAGCACCTTGAACGATAAGGTCATTTACACACATAGCAACTAAATCGATACCTACAGTATCGTGTTTTTTAAGGTCGATAGCTAAGCGTAACTTAGTACCAACACCATCAGTGCCTGCAACAAGTACTGGTTGCTTATAACCAGCTGGGATTTCGCAAAGTGCGCCAAAGCCACCAATTCCGCCCATAACTTCAGGACGACGGGTTTTTTTAACTACGCCTTTAATACGCTCAACAAGTGCGTTACCGGCATCGATATCTACGCCCGCGTCTTTATAACTTAGAGACTGTTTTTGTTCGCTCACAGGATTTCCTCAAAAAAGTTGCATGGTTTTGCATGTGTATGCTTAGAAACGCGCGTATTTTACAACAATTGCAAGGGCGCGGCTAGTTCAAATATGAGTTTACTATTATTGACAAGGACACTTGTCCGTATAATGACACAATAGATTTAGGTCGCAGGTGCTAGGTAGTTCCTAGCACCTAAAACCTAGTTCCTTTAGTATTAAGCCTTTGCAGTCAAAATTGCACGCAACGGCGCTGGGTAACCTTCAATGGTTTTACTAGTATCGTTTGGATCTAAAAAGTCGATCAGGGACTCGTTTTCCATCCAATCTGATTTACGTTGTTCTTCAAGCGTTGTAATAGCGCAGTCTTTCACTTGCACATCTTTAAAACCAACACGTTCCATCCAGAGTTTTAGCGCTGCCGTGCTCGGAATAAACCACACGTTACGCATCTTCGCATAGCGGTCAGTGGGCACGAGTACTGTGTTTTCATCGCCTTCAATAACTAAGGTTTCAAGCACTAATTCACCACCTGGGCGAAGCTGCGCTTTTAATTGTGCTAAAAAGTCGATAGGGGAACGACGATGATAAAGCACACCCATCGAAAACACTGTATCAAAGGCTTTTAACTCAGGCAGGGCTTCAACACCTAGCGGTAATAAATGCACGTTTTCATCTGGGTTAAAGTGTTTGATGGCTTGAAACTGACATAAAAATAAATCAGACGGATCAATGCCAACCACAAACTCAGCGCCTTCACCGCGCATCCGCCATAAGTGATAGCCAGAGCCACAGCCGATGTCTAAAACCGTGCGGCCTTTTAGCGGCTCAATGTGCGGTAATAAACGGTCCCACTTCCAATCGCTGCGCCATTCAGTATCAATTTCAATACCGTGTAGGCTGAAAGGGCCTTTACGCCATGGCATCATTCGTTTTAATAAGTGTGTAACTTGTTTTTGTTCGCCGTCGGTCATTTCGCCTGGGGCACCAATTTCAACTTTGTCGATAATATTGACGTGTTTGGTCGCCACTTCAGGCAAGTTTTTTAACACTTTCTGCCATTTTGGTAAATCACCGTGACTTGCCTCTAATTGCCAGTGTTTTAATTGGCTAGGTAGCGTTTCCAGCCAGTGACTTAGCGGGCTTTGTGCGATTGCGGCGTAAAATTGGTTAAACCATTGAGACATTGAATTACTCTTTATATTTGTTACTTGATTGCTACCAGTGAGCAAAAATTAAAACATTGATACCACACTTGGGTTTGGCTAAAGCCAATATCGGTAAGTCGAGAAAGGTGAGCATTTAAAGTATCTGGGCGCATTACATTCTCAATGGCGGTACGTTTTTGGCTAATTTCTAATTCAGAATAACCATTGTGGCGTTTAAAATCGTGGTGCAAGTCAATTAGCAAGTTATCGCATTGCTCGTTCTCGCCTTTGATTTTTTCGCTTAACAGTAATACACCACCGGGTTTTAAATTCGCGTATATTTTTTCAAGCACGGCTTGGCGCTGTGCGGGTGGAATAAACTGTAAAGTAAAGTTCATGGCGACCACTGACGCGTTTTCAATATTTAGCTCATTAATATCACCAAGCGTGACTGTAACAGGCACTTCTGAGCGAAAGCCGTGCAAATGTAATTTACAGCGCTCAACCATGGCTTGAGAATTATCAACGGCAATAATATGGCAATTATCAGTGCGGATATTACGGCGCATGCTTAATGTTACTGCGCCAAGGGAACAGCCCAAATCATAAAGGTTTGAATTGCTTTGCGCATATTCACCGGCCAATTTACCCATCGTACTAACAATGGTTGCATAACCCGGAACTGAGCGCTGGATCATATCTGGGAAAACTTCTACTACATGTTGGTCAAAGCTAAAGTCTTTAACCGCTTGCTCAGTGGCATAAATGCTGTCTTTTATGTTCACACAAACAGTCTCTTGAAAAATAATAGGGCTATTTTAGCATTTTATGCTGGATAGTCAGTGATAATTTCAGTAGCTTGGCTAGAATAATGAATAACAAGTAGAAAAAGAGAAGTTTATGAGCAAAAGTAAAGTGATCAGCACAGATGATATATTGGCAACTCTTTGTCATTCTGTAACGAGTGTATTGTCATCGGCAAGTGGTAATAGTATTAGCTACTCAGCAATGGTACAAAAAATAACCCGCACCTGTATGCGTCCTGATATCGGTTGTTTTGTGTTATTTGATGGCGGATTTACAGGACTGGTAATTACTAATTTCACCTCGCAAGCGGCGATGGAGATTTATCATGATTACATGCGTAATATGGGGATGCCTGAAGAAGAACTCGCTCATAGTCACTTATCGGACGACGTATCAAATGTACTCGGTGAATTGATGAACCAAATCGTTGGTGATTTTACTTCAAAGGTACGCGAGCAGCTACATACTTCAATTACCCAAAATCAACCGAAGATGATGGCCATCAATAAGCAAGTACAGATTTCGGTCGATACTACGATGGATAGACCGCAAGCACGGCGCGTGACATTTACCACCAGTAAACAAAATATCTTTTATTTAGAATTAGCAATGGATAAAACTGAGTTTATCAAATTGCACGATTTTGATATTGCTGAAGCTATTGACCCAGATGACATCATTGAAAACGAAGCAAAGCATAAAGCAGAAAAACAAAAAGCTGCTGATGATGCTGCTAAAGCAAGTGATTTAGATGACGACTTTATGGCAGAACTTGGTTTATAAAGCTACCAAGCTTTAAGCTTTAAATAACACAACAAAAGCGCGAGTTTACCTTGCGCTTTTTGGTTTGTGTGGAGTTGGTTGCTTTAAGGGATTACTGATAAACCTCGTTGCAATATAAGAAGTAAGCAATGTTAGCGATAATGAGTTAAATGTAACTTTCTTATACCTTCAAGAATTAATGTGACGACCGCAAGCAAAATAGCTATGTACGTAAGCCAATCCTTTTGGTTGATAGTCTCGCCTAAAAGAATCGCCACTATTAATAGCAGCACAGGCTCAACATAAACGAGTAAACCAAAAAGGCTTAAATTTAAATAGGGGGCAGATAGGGATTGAAACGAAAGCGCTAGAGCACTAATCCCCCCAAGTCCTACTACTAAATAAAGCAATGTTAAATTTACGGTTAACTCCGTGACAACTTGTCCATTGGCAAAGATAAAATAACAGGCTATGGGAAGGCTCAAGAGCATATCAACCCATGTGCAACCAATGTTATTAGTGTTTGTTTTTTTTCGTAGCCAAAAATAAATAGGGTAACCTATGCATACAACCCAAACCGGCCACAAAAATGATTGAGAAACAATTAATAGATTTAAAATCGCTATGAGAGCAAATAAACATGCTACTTTTTGATGCGGGGTTAAACGCTCTTGAAAAGCAAGCCGTCCGATAATTACCATAGTAATTGGCATGATAAAGTAGCCTAATGAAACCGCTAGACCATATCCATTTACGGGTGCCCACATGAATAGCCATAATTGTACACCAACTAAAAAAGATGAAAGGAGCCGTGTTAGCCAAAAATACTTTTCATATCGCACCCTCGTATATATGCCCAGTACTAGTGGCCAGTAACCTTTTAGTAGAATAAAAACAGTTAAAAATGGCACCGTAAATAAAACTCGCCAACCATATGTTTCTTGACCTTGAAGTTCATTTAACAGTGAAGTGTAAGCAAACATTAGTGCAAAAAGTGCTGATGAAATTATATTTAAAGTAACTCCCAATGAAGTTTTAGTAGAGTTTTGCATAGTCGGTATATAGAAGAGATTAGGTGTGTATATTTTATTTCAATACCATTGATAAATGGGCTCTAAAAAAGTACTGTTTGCGAGAAAATTTATCACCTTGAGATATTATGAAACTAGATCGCTATGACTATGCGCTTTTAGAATTAGTCCAGAAAGATTGCCAAACTCCACTTCGAAAACTGGCTGAAGCGGTACATCTATCAACCGCCTCGGTGCAGCGCCGTATCCATAAACTCAGGGGAAGTGGTTATATTGTATCAAATGTGGCGATTTTAGACCCAGATAAGCTAAATCAAGTTATCACTATTTTAGTAGAAGTGGAGGTTAACAGGACACATATTTCTGAGCTTGAGCTACTAAAGCAACGTTTTTCAGGTCCTGAAGTGCAGCAATGCTATTATGTTACGGGTGCAGCTGATTTTGTACTGATATTAGTTGTGCCTAATATGCAGCGCTTTCAAGAGATTTGTGATAAGTTTTTTCATGAGAACGATAATATCAAATCATTTAGAACCACCGTTGTACTAGAACGCGTTAAATCGAGTTTAAATGTGCTTTAAATACACTTGTGGTGACAATCAATTATTTTATGATGGAATGATTAATATTTTTGAATAACTGACTCAAAATATTTTTGTTCAGATAGTGGATGAAAATCTGCAATTGCCTAGCGTATAACCCAAGTGGTTTATAAAACCACTTGGGTTATAGCAATTGAGTGTTTAGCGGATAATCATTTGCTCACGCTCAGGGCCTACAGACACCATACTTACAGGTACTCCCATCAGTGCTTCGATGCGTTCTACATAATGCTGCGCTGCAGCAGGCAGACTGTCGAAGGTACGACAACCGGTAATATCTTCATCCCACGCTGGCATGCTTTCATAGATTGGCGTTAAAGCCGCTGTTTGTGGCCAAATAGGGTTTTCGCTGTGATCGCCTGCATAACCAACGCAGATTTTTAAATCTTTCATGCCAGATAGGCAATCAATTTTGGTTAAAGCGATTTCAGTGGCTGCTTGTAATTCAACACCGTTACGGGTGGCAACTGCATCAAAATAACCCATATCACGTGGGCGGCCAGTCACTGCGCCATATTCGTTCGCGCTTTCACGAAAATTGTCTTGCTCTGCCATGGCGGTAACGAGTGTACCTGTACCAACAGATGAGCTAAATGATTTAGCCACAGCGATAACACGCTCAGGGCGCAAAGCTGGCAGCCCGCTGCCAATTCCTGCATAGGCAGCAGTCACGTTTGATGATGTAGTATACGGGTATTCGCCGTAAACTAAATCGCGGCCTGCGCCTAGTTGCGCTTCAAACAATAAGTTGGCATCTTGCTTTTGCAGTGCTTTTAAAGGCTCTGTTACATTACAAATAAATTCACGCCAAGGAGCGCTGACAGCTAATAACCACTCAGTCATTTGTTCAGCTGTTTGTGAAAAATCACAGCTTGGGTAAAGGGCTTTTAGCTGTGGCATTTTCCAATCCAGCATAAATTGAATACGCTCTAATAAAACGTCTGGCTGATTTAACCAGCCAACTAAAATGCCTTTTTTCATTACTCGGTCGCCGTATGCAGGTGCAATTCCTTGACGAGTAGAGCCGTAAGCAGCATCGCCTAAGCGCACTTCTTCGAGGGTATCTTCAAGGGCGTGTAATGGTAAGCATAACGTTGCACGATCAGAAATACATAATTTTACATCAACACCGGCGGCGTTAACTTCGGCTATTTCTTCGCTTAATGCGCCAGGGCTTATCACCATGCCTGGGCCTAGTACTGCAATACAATCAGGATTAAAAATACCGCTTGGTAATTGGTGTAGTTTAAACGTACCAAAGTCATTCACAACGGTATGTCCGGCGTTATTACCACCTTGAAAGCGAATGCTAGCAGATGCGTTCTCAGCTAGAAAATCGACGATACGGCCTTTGCCTTCATCACCCCAGTTTGCACCTACAACAACAATTGACGGCATAGTTTAATCTCCAAATTGATTGAACGAATATGGTATGCGCTCTATTAAAATAAGAGAAATTAATTATAATTATTATCTTGATAAGAATTTCATATCGATTTCACACCATTAAGGTCATAAAGATGCTAGATATTCACTGGTTAAAAACTTTTGTCACATTGGCTGAGTTAAAGCACTTTGGTAAAACAGCCAATGCGCTGCATATGACACAGCCAAATGTTAGCTTGCATATTAAGCAGTTAGAAAAAACGACACGGGTTAAACTGATAGAACGTAATCCTTTTAGTTTGACCCAAGCGGGTTTACGGCTATTAGAGTCTGGACAAAAAACCTTATGGGAATTACAGGTTTGCCAATCTGACTTAAATGCGATTAATGATCTCAGCCAAGGCACACTGACAATTGCCGCCAGTGATATAATTTCTCGTTTATTGTTGATTGAGCCTTTTCAGCTTTTTAAGCGCCAGTTTCCTGGCATTGACTTTACTTTGCTCAATACAACGTCTTCGCAAGCGTCAGCATTGGTTAAAAGTGCTGAAGCTGATTTAGGGTTTGTGATTGCCCAAAAAGAAAGTGAGCCGCTGCATTTTACGCAATTACAGCAGATAAAATGGTGTGCATTAGGTAATCATTTAAAGTTATGGCAGCAGGCCAAAAACGATAACAATGTTACATTGACTGAGCCGCCAACATTAATCTTACTCGGCCATGATACGCGAACCCGAGACTTGCTCGATAGTGCCTTGCCATCTTTAAACTTACCAAATTACCGGGTGATGGAAGTGGGCAGTGTCGATGCGCAAATTGATTGGGCTGAAGCGGGGTTTGGCGTTGCCATCGTGCCAGAGTTTTCCCTGCGCAGTAAAGCAAATCTAACTACTACAGTGACCGCATTACCGCAATTTCCAACTACCAGTTTAGGTTATATAGTGAGGCAAAATCAGGTACTTTCAAAAGCGATAAAGCAATTACTACATTGGGTAAATGAAGAAATCTCCCGTACTCATCTTGCATAGTATTTATATGTTAACTGTACGGCTATGTACTTTGTGATTCAGTTATTTTTATGTGTAAGGGTTTTTACCTTCAGCTACTAGTACACAAAAAATCCGTAAATCTAATTCGAGTTGATGGTAGCTTGGCTCCATGTGGCAGCACAGGGCGTAAAAGCTTTTGTTGTGGTCTTTTTCCTTAAAGTGGGCGAGCTCGTGTACTACTAAAGCTTTGAGTAATTCCTCTGGTGCACGCAGTAAATCACTGTTGATGGCTAAATCGTGCTTGCGGGTTTTACCTTGCATACGATACGTATGAGTACCTAGCGCGTTAGTGACCATATCGCCTTGTTTTTTAAACGCGGCGCGGCCAAACGGTGGCGCATTTTTTAAATAGCGCTTTTTAAGCTCAGTGGCGTATGCGTATAACGACTTGTCACTGGTAATATTATGGGAGCTTGGGTATTTTTTAGTTAAATACGCGCCGTGTTTATCATTTTCAATAAGCTGCATTACTTGCGTTACAATTTGCTCTGGATAGCCGCTAAAATAGCGTTTAAAATCACTCATTCAATACTTCTTTGTAGTTAATTAATTTTCAACGCGAGTCAAAAAAGGCTGGCTTGACTGGCTTCTTTTTCACCAGTGAAAGGGTTTAGCACGGGGTGCTGGTAACCTAAATCTTGGCAAAACTCGCGTGCTAATAATGGTGCTTGGCGGTTATCTGCAGTATGAAAAAATACATACGGGTGCTTACCCTCATCAAGCCATTGTTTTACTTTTTTAAGCCACGGTTGGTAATAGCTTTTATAGTCATGATCTAAATCGGCAATCACAAAGCGGGCCATAGGTTGATTGCCTGTTGCAATGGCATGCACGGGTAAATGGGGCTTTTTTTGTTGGGCATCGATGAGTGCTTCAGTGTTCGGCTTAACTGCAAATAATGCGCGGGTGTCCATTGAGATACGGTTGACATTGTTTGCTATTAATAGCTGATTAAAGGCAATTTCGGCTGCGCCTTTCTTAAAAAATTCGGGGTGGCGAACTTCAACGCCGTAGTTTAAACCTGTCGGGAGCTTGGCAATAAACTGTGCTAATAACGGCAGTTGTTTGGGGCTAAAACTACTTGGTAGCTGCAACATGATTTGCCCAACATGAGACAATATTGGCTCGAATAAATTAAACCATTCAGTGAGTTCGTCATCGATATGAGTAAGCTGTAATTCATGACTAAAGCGTCGATGGAATTTAAAAGTAAATTTAAAGTCATTGCCGACAGCATCACGCCAGCGATTTAATGATTCAACACTAGGATCGGCATAAAAGCTGGTATTGCCTTCGACTGAATTAAACACCTGTGCGTATTCGTGCAACATATCGGCATTTTTGCAGTGACTTGATAATAAATTGCCTTTCCACGCGGTACTTGACCACTGCGGACACCCTAAATACAACATAAAACGGTTAACTGATTGTGTGTTTTGGCTAGTATACCAAATCTATAAATTGAAAGCATAGTAGCTGCTGCCGAGCTCGCATTTTCAAGTAACTTGGGTATAATGCTCCCCCTAAAATGATTTATAAATAGTGGCTTATTCTCCCTCAAAAACAGCAATTCTTAGGGGAAGCGGCTATTCGTCTTTACACTGACAGGAAAACTATGCGCTCTATATACTGCGGACAGCTAAATAAAACTCACGTAGATCAAGAAGTTGAACTATGTGGTTGGATCAACAAACGACGTGACCTTGGTGGACTTATCTTTGTCGATTTACGCGATAGAGAAGGTTTAGTACAAGTTGTATTCGATCCTGAAGTTGAAGGCTTAATGGATACCGCGAATACATTACGTCAAGAATTTTGCGTACAATTAAAAGGTGTAGTTCGCGCACGTCCTGACAGCCAAATCAACAAAGATATGGCAACGGGTGAAGTTGAAATTTTAGGCACAGGCCTTACTATCATCAACCGTTCAGAGCCGTTGCCACTTGATTTTAATCAGGTAAACTCTGAAGAGCGTCGCTTAAAATATCGTTACTTAGACCTTCGTCGTTTAGAAATGAGTGACCGTATTAAACTACGCGCTAAAGCTAGCAGCTTTGTGCGTCGTTTCTTAGATGAAAATAATTTCTTAGATATCGAAACGCCAGTACTTACAAAAGCTACCCCAGAAGGAGCGCGCGATTATTTAGTACCGAGCCGTGTTCACAAAGGCAGTTTTTACGCATTACCGCAGTCTCCGCAGTTGTTCAAGCAATTGTTGATGATGTCGGGTTTTGACCGTTACTACCAAATTGTTAAATGTTTCCGGGATGAAGATTTACGTGCTGACCGTCAGCCTGAGTTTACTCAAATCGATATAGAGACCTCGTTCATGAGCTCTGCTCAGGTACGTGGTATCACAGAAAAAATGATCCGCGAAATGTGGCAGCAATTGCTAGACGTGGATTTAGGCGAGTTCCCAATCATGCCTTACGCTGAGGCAATGAGCTTGTATGGTTCTGATAAGCCTGATTTACGTAACCCAATGACATTAATTGACGTTGCCGATTTAGTAAAAGACGTCGAGTTTAAAGTTTTTTCTGGTCCTGCCAATGATGAAAAAGGCCGTGTTGCGGTATTAACAGTACCAGGCGGTGCATCACTTTCGCGTAAGCAACTAGATGACTACACTAAATTCATCGGCATTTACGGCGCGAAAGGGCTTGCGTGGATGAAAGTAAACGACCGCGGTGCAGGCGCTGAAGGCGTGCAATCGCCAATCGCTAAGTTCTTAAATGAAGAGGTGATCAACGAACTTCTTGCACGCACTAACGCACAAACTGGCGACATCATTTTATTCGGTGCTGATAAACGCAACACAGTAAACGAAGCTATGGGCGCGCTACGTATTAAGATTGGCCTTGATTTAGAGATCACTAATCTAAATAGCTGGGCTCCGCTTTGGGTTGTTGACTTCCCAATGTTTGAAGAAGACGACGAAGGTACATTGCATGCTGTTCATCACCCATTTACAGCACCAAAAGATGTAAATGCAAGCGAACTTGAAGCAAACCCAGCAGCGGCTATTTCAGATGCATACGATATGGTACTAAATGGCTACGAAGTAGGTGGTGGTTCGGTACGTATTCATAATACAGATATGCAAGAAGCAGCGTTTAGAATCCTAGGTATTGATGCACAAGAGCAGCAAGACAAGTTTGGTTTCTTACTTGAAGCGTTAAAATACGGTACGCCACCACATGCTGGTTTAGCGTTCGGTTTAGACCGTTTAGCAATGCTACTGTGTGGTACTGATAATATTCGTGACGTGATTGCTTTCCCTAAAACAACCCAAGCGTCGTGTTTGTTAACTAACGCACCAAGTAAAGCAAATGCAGATTCGCTTACAGAGCTTGCTATTAGTGTTGTTGAAAAAGCTGAAAAATCAGCAGAATAAGTGATTAATTAGCACTTAATCTTACTATTGATTTAAAACCCTTAAGTGTAGGCTTAAGGGTTTTTTTATGGTGTAATCAAAATGGTTTAATAAAAATATATTAAGGATAGTAAATGAGTATTAGTGCAACTTTGCTTGGTGAGTTCTTGGCTTTGATATTTATAGTATGCATCCCATTTTTTACGTGGATAAGTTATCGCCTTGGTAAAAGAAAAACAACAACACCGGTTATTGTTGCTGTAATTGGTGGGCTATTAGCGATTATTCCTATTTTTGGGTTGATCTATATCGCAGTTCTTGCTTTGAAAAACGATTTAGAGGTTAAGCATTCGAGTGTTTAAAGAGTTCGATTATTTCGATCAGCAATTTTCAAAATGTGTTGCCAGCGCGCAGCGCTTTAGTGACATTGAGTTTGAACAGTGCCAGTTTATTGAATGTGATTTTAGTCATAGTCAATTTAGTAATTGTCGTTTTATTGAGTGTGAATTTATTAACTGTAATTTAAGCGATTTAAATTGGGGTTATAGTTCGTTAGAAGAAGTCAGCTTTGTTGATTGTAAGCTCAACAGTATTCAATGGGCGCAGGTAAATTGGCCACAATTGTCACTTACTTCATCGGTGAGTTTTAAAAATTGCCAACTTAGTCATAGCTCGTTTTATGAGTTACAGTTAAAAGGCTTGATCATGACGGACTGTTTTGCCAAAGATGTTGATTTTAGACAGGCTAATTTAGCTACCAGTGATTTTAGTAACACTGATTTTAGAGATAGCCTGTTTCAGCAAACAAACTTGAGTAAAGTAAACTTTGTCGGTGCGATGCATTTTAATATTGATATTAAAAATAATAATGTTAGCCGGGCTAAGTTTGAGCGCTTTGCAGCGTTAAACTTACTCAGCGGACTAGATATCGAGCTGGTGGATTAGCCGTTATGACACGGCTAATCTAATGCTTAATTAGCAGGCAGGGCCATTTTTATTTCGTGCGCTGGCAAGTGCGCGGGCAATTTCAAGTAATGCAGGGGAAATATCACTGGCGCCATCTTTGATGAGTTTTGATACATCACCTGATGAATACAAACTATCGCGTGGTGATTTAATGCCTAATTCACGCACAAAATCTTTAGTCTTGCCGGTGCTGCCTGTTTCGATAAATTTGAAAATAATACGCTCGTTATTATTTTTTGGCTCTGTTTCTAGCGTTTTGATTTCATCTTGATACGCTTCAATTCTGCTTTGTAAAATATCGATACGCTGTTCGATGCTGTTGTATGATTTCATGGATAGGTTCTTTTCTAAATAGACGTTAGGACAATACGACTATTATCGCATAAATTTATAATAATTATTTTTTTCTTTAAAACTCTTCTGCTGTTTTAGGTACCTCGTTTTATTGCAATTAATATTCAAAAGCTTAAAGTACTTTATAATTTAAATAAAATAAGTCGAGCAAATTAATGCCACTACCTTTTAAGTACCTTGTGAGCTTCTTCTTTCTCATAGTCAGTGCCGTCGCCAGTTCCGCAACAAACAGCGAAATGATTGTTGATAAAGCGCGTGACCGCGCGATCCCGATCAGTATTTCATTACCAGCATATAACGAGCATTGTAGCCAACAAACAAAATGCCCTGTGGTATTTATTAATGCCGGATATGGTATTGCGCATACTGACTATCAGTTTGCGGCTGATATATTTACAGCTAAGGGCTATTTAACCATTGCTGTAGCCCATGAATTAGACAGCGATCCTGCGCTCAACCGCACGCCACCTTATATGGCCACTCGTATGGAAAACTGGCATCGTGGTGTGGTCACTCTTAAATTTTTAGTGACCGAGTTGAGCCCTCGCTACCCAGAGTATGATTTTACGCGGTTAACGTTATTTGGCCATTCTAATGGCGGTGATATAGCCGCGCTTTACGCGGCGATTTATCCTAAGCAAGTGAGTCAAATTATTACGCTTGATCATCGGCGTATGTTGTTACCTCGCAATAAAAACATTCGGGTTTTAACGTTACGTGGCAGTGATTACCCTGCGGATAATCAGGTATTACTCAATGAAGATGAATTAGCACAGTATCCGGTTACGCAGATTTCGATAGAGAACTCACGCCATAATGATATGTATGATGGTGGGCCTGCTGATTTAATAAATGAAATGAAAAAAAATATAAAAGAGTTTTTATTATATTAAGCATCTAATGAAAAGATAAGTGTTGTTTAAAAGGATCAAACTAACAATGAAATATTTTTTGCAAGGAAGCATAATTTTTTTACTTTTAATTATGTTGATGCCTTCTTATGCAGAAGCAAGGGAGGCTGATTCAACAGCTGGATTACATGTAACAATTGATGTAAAACCCAATGGCAATCTAATAGTCACTGAGCAGTTTGATATAACGGCCGGTGGTTATATATTCAAGCATGGTATTTATAGACGAATCCCATTATTACTTGAGGGCCGTTATGGTGGTGAATATTTAGCTGGCTTCAAGATGCTAAGTGCTCAGTTAAATAATACATCAATACCTTATCAAGCAACCATTTCAAATGGCAACGCAATCATAAAAGTAGGTGATCCTAAAAAAGAGTTAGATTATGGGCCTGCTAGCTTTATTATTACTTATCAACTATCAGATGAAATTCGGTTTTTTGAAAATTATGATGAGTTATATTTTAATGCCATTCCTCATCAATGGGCAACTTCAATAGAGAAGTCAATGGTTGTAGTTAACCTACCAGAACAAACCAGCGTCCTAAAGTACAAAGCCTATACCGGCTCTTACACAGAGAAAGAAGATAATTATATTGTTGATAATCCAGTACAAAATCAATTTAGGTTTACTGCTACGCAAGACTTAGGTTTAGGGGAGGGGATGACAATTGTTCTCGCGCTTCCTAAAGATATAATAGATCAACCTTCGGTATTTTATTTTATATTTTTACTGGATTTTTTAGAGTGGATTTTGCTTATCACGTTTTCGGGTACGGTGGGTGGTTTTGTTTATTGGTCTTGGCGTAAGGTTGGTATATATCCAGATGAAAATGTCGATACTCCAGATATTACTGATGTGCCCAGTGAAATTAGCCCTGCAATAATTAATTACATATTAAACCACGCAATTTTTTCAAATAGTACAATGAGAGATTTAACTTCTGCCAGCACTCACTTAGCTATTAAAGGCTATCTAGGCATAAAATATGAATACCTCCCCTCTGATAGTGGTATTAAAGAAGGTTCATTTTATACCCATACATTAACATTATCACTTAAGACAAACCTACCAAACACTCCTTTACCAAAAAATGAACAATGTATTCTCGATTGGGTTATTAAACAGGGTGGGAGTTACCAAGTTAGCCGTGAAAATAGAAAGAAAAATCGAGAACTCTTTAAACTTTTTTCTAGTGCGATTAGCAAAGACTTAAAAGCGACAAGTATTTTTACGTGGAATATTAAATACACACTTTTTACTGTTGCTCTGTCGTCGGTATTTGTTAGCTTACAATTGATATTTGGCGTTTCAGATTGGACTGATATTCTGTGGGGGCCGCTTGTTATTCTTATGACTGCTCCCGTGTGCATTATATGGTTGGCTATTTACGAAAGTATTTTTGAGGACACTGATGAGAATGTTGAGCCACAGTGGGAAAAAAAGTGCTTACTTATATGTATTACTTGGCTTCCTTGGATGTGGCTTCTTTGTAGTTTTGTACCCTTGTTGTCGATCTCGATGGCTTTTTTATTGTTACTTAGTATAACTGCATTATCTTTAAATCGCGGCCCCTCCCAATACGGGAAGCCATTACTGGTAAGTTCAATGCAAATACGAAAATATATATCCGCTAAAAAACTGCCTGAAGACGATCTCTTGCTCACTGAAACTGAATATGAGAAATTTTTACCGTATGCAATTTCGCTGGATTTGCATGATGAATGGTGTGCTCGATTTGATAATGTTCTTAGGTTTAAAAGAGGACAATTTAGAAAACAAAAAAGACGTAAAAAGAAGAAAATTTCAGAATCTCTCAATCCTTATAGATATACACCGATGTGGTTTTCAGGTGGTTTTTCTGACCAGACAGAATTTCTTAATTGTGTAGATGGAATGAGTTATTCAGCTTTGGGAAACTCAAGTGTTTCATCCTCTATGTCGAGTTCAGGCTTCTCCAGTAGTGGCGGTTTTTCTGGCGGAGGAGGAGGTGGAGGTGGCGGAGGTGGTTGGTAGGCAAATGATAAAAATACCAAATTTCAGGTGTATAAATCAAATGCCTAAGCGGGAAGTTTGTTGTTAATCAACCAGCTCACTTACAATCAGTGGGTTGTTATGCAGGGTTTTATGCACAGGGCATTTGTCGGCAATTTCTAATAGGCGCTGGCGCTGAGCGTCACTTAAATCGCCCACCAGGGTGATTTTACGAGTGATGGCTTCGAGTTTGTCGGTTTGCTCGCAGTTATCACAATCGGCGTGATAATCACGGCTGTGGTCCAGTTCTACCTTTATGTGTTCAAGTGGCAAGTTTTTACGACTTGCATACATACGTAAAGTCATCGCGGTGCATGCACCAAGTCCAGCAAGTAAGTGGTGATAAGGGTCTGGGCCTAAATTATTACCGCCAACACTTAGTGGTTCATCGGCAAGCCAAGTATGATCCTTGGTACTTACATGCTGAGTAAAGACATGATCTTTCTCTTCAACTAATACATTGCCGCTGCTAAGTTTGGCACTGTACTGGTTTTTATCAAAATCCACATAACGTTTTGCCCATGATGCTATAACGTCTGCTGCGTAGTCTGCATCGTCTTTGTTAGTGAGTAAGTGGTCGGCGTTATCTAGGCTAATAAAGCTTTTTGGATGTTTAGCAGCGGCGTAAATCTTTTCAGCTTCGTTAATACTTACCGTGGCATCAATAGGGGAGTGCATTACTAACAATGCTCGCTTTAATTTACTGATATGGCTGCGGTCGTAATTGGCAATGTCGTCCACAAACTGTTTTTTAATGGTAAATTCTCGCCCTGCTAAATTTACCTTGGCTTCGCCCTTGCTATTAATTTCATCAAGATGAGCGGCAAAGTTATGCGCTACATGTTGCGCATCTGATGGTGCGCCAATAGTGGTAATGGCTTGTACTTCAGCAATGTGTTCGGCAGCTGCAAGTACCGCTGCGCCCCCTAAACTATGACCAATTAATAATTGTGGCGCTTTAAAGTGTTCACGTAAGTGATCTGCCGCGGCAATTAAATCTTGGATATTTGATGAGAAATTACTGTTGGCAAAATCACCATCGCTATTACCAAGGCCAGTAAAATCAAAGCGTAATACCGCAATACCTTGTTGAGTGAGTGCTCGGCTAATTCGACTTGCTGCGGCGATATCTTTACCACAGGTAAAACAATGGGCAAACAAGGCATAAAATTTAATATCACTGGCGGGTGTTTCAAGCTGACCGGCGAGTGTTAAATCACCACTTTTGAACGAAATTTTTTGGCGCATAGGTTACCTTTGCTTAATGAAAGAGGTTAGTGAAGAATAGACCATTAAAGTGCGTTTATAATTACAGTTGTTTTGGCGTTTTATCCACAATAGCAACATTTTGATTTGCATCAAGTAATAAACGCTTACCCAGCTAAAGAGGACATAAGTCCTTATGTTTTTTTGCCCGTTTTATTATGCTCGCGAAGCGCTACAATGGAGCAACTGCTATGATTAGCAAAGGCTTTTAACAACTTAATTCATTGGATACGAACATGCAATTACCTACCGTTGATTATAAAGCGAGCGATGCGGCCGCTCAATTTGTTGAGTCTCTTAGAAATACGGGCTTTGGTGTATTAAAAAACCACCCAATTCCACAGTCTCTTGTTGAATCAATTTATAAAAATTGGCAGGATTTTTTTAATTCTGAACAAAAACATGAATTCTTATTCTCTAAAGACACTCAAGATGGCTACTTTCCGCCTTCGGTATCAGAAGTTGCAAAAGGCTTTACAGTTAAAGACATTAAAGAATACTTTCATGTTTATCCAAAAGGCCGTGTACCAGCGCAGTTAGAAGCAGATATTCGCGAATATTATCGTTTAGCCAATGAGTTTGCTGCGACATTGTTAAGCTGGGTGCAAGCTGAAGCACCAGCGGATGTGCGTGCTAAGTTTTCAATCGATTTAAAAGATATGATTGCTGATTCAGAGCAAACATTATTACGTATATTACATTACCCGCCGATGACAGGTGATGAAGAACCTGGCGCTATTCGTGCTGCTGCACATGGTGATATTAATTTATTAACGGTATTACCTGCTTCAAATGAGCCAGGCTTGCAAGTACAAAAAACAGATGGCGGTTGGTTAGATGTGCCATGCGATTTTGGCAGTTTAATTATTAACATTGGCGACATGTTGCAAGAAGCGTCAGGTGGTTATTTTCCGTCGACTATTCACCGTGTTATTAACCCTACTGGCAAAGCGTCATCTAAGTCACGTATTTCGTTGCCGTTATTTTTGCACCCGCGTCCAGATGTGGTGTTATCAGCGCGTTATACTGCTGACAGTTACTTACAAGAGCGTCTGCGTGAGTTAGGTGTTAAATAGCATCACTCAAGTGATGATAGCTTTTCAACAGCGGCCACAGTGCCGCTTTTTTGTTTTTTTAAGGTTGTGTTTTTTTAGTGAGTTATAGTGTGATGTGGCTAGTTAAATTTGGCTGACGCTATTTCAAACGTGAATATACCATGCATTATTGCGTACGATCGGTATAATGCGCCATTGGCCGATTGGGCCTTAAAATTATTGAGAGAAAATATGAGTTTTGATGGGTTAGGTTTATCACAGTCTTTAGTTAATGCGGTTTTAGAAAAGGGCTATGAAACGCCAACACCAATTCAGGCTCAAGCCATTCCTGCGATCATTGAAGGTCGTGATGTTATGGCTGCAGCGCAAACTGGTACAGGTAAAACAGCGGGTTTCACTTTACCGTTAATTGAGCGCTTATCAACAGGCCAAAAAGCCAAGGTTAACCAAGTTCGTGCTTTAATTTTAACCCCAACCCGTGAGCTGGCATTACAAGTAAGCGAGAACGTTGAAGAGTATGCTAAGCATTCTAATATCAGTTCTTTTGTTGTGTACGGTGGTGTTAAAATTAATCCGCAAATGATGCGTTTACGCAAAGGCGTAGATATTTTAGTTGCTACTCCGGGTCGTTTAATGGATTTGCATAACCAAAATGCCTTGAAGTTCGATAACCTCGAAGTGTTGGTGCTTGATGAAGCTGATCGTATGCTTGATATGGGCTTTATTCATGACATTAAACGTATCATCAGCAAGTTACCTGCTAAACGTCAAAACTTGATGTTCTCAGCGACGTTCTCAGACGATATTAGAGCGCTTGCGAAAGGGCTTATTAATGATCCGGTCGAAATTTCAGTCGCTGCAAAAAATACCACGGCAAAAAGTGTTACCCAATGCGTTTATGCGGTAGATAAAGCACGTAAAACCGCCTTGTTAAGTCATTTAATTCGTACTAATGATTGGCAACAAGTGTTGGTATTTAGCCGCACTAAACATGGTGCAAACCGTTTAGTAAAGCAGTTAGAGCGCGATGATATTGTTGGCGCTGCAATTCATGGTAATAAATCTCAAGGCGCGCGTGTTAAAGCGCTTGAAGGCTTTAAAAGTGGCGAAGTACGCGTACTTGTGGCAACGGATATTGTTGCCCGTGGTTTAGACATTGTTGAACTGCCACATGTAGTTAACTATGATTTGCCTAATGTGTATGAAGATTATGTGCATCGTATTGGTCGTACCGGCCGTGCGGGTGCATCTGGCGACGCAATTTCATTTGTAACACCGGAAGATGCTGATGACTTATACGGTATTGAACGTTTTATCGGTGAATTGATCCCACGTGCAAAAGAAGCTGGTTTTGAGCCAACAAAAGGAGTGCCTGAAAGAGAGCTTGATGCACGACCTATCAAACCTAAAAAGCCTAAAAAAGCGGGTCAGCCTTTTTCTAAACCTAAGTCTGATAGCAAAAAGCCAAATAATAACGGCGGTAATGGCACCGGCCCACGCCGTGGTGGCTCAGGCAAAAAACCTGCTGCTAAAGCCGCTGGTGAGCAAACACAAAACCCATGGGCTAAGCGTCAATCTGTTGGTGGCAGTGGTCAACGTCGTCGCTCTGGTAATGATGGCGCGAGTAACACGTAATAATATTTTGATAAAAACGCGCCTAAGCTGGCGCGTTTTTTATGCTTTTTATTTCTATAATGCTTTAAGATAATTAACTGCTAAGCCAATAAATAAGGTGACGGTGACACTTAAAAGTGTACCGAGCATAACATATTCGGTGAGTTTTTTATCTTTACTGGCACGTAAGTCGCCAAAGCGAAATACCGATTTTGCTGCTAATAAAAAGCCAACGCCAGCCAACTGATCTAGCAAAATAAATGTAAGCATTAAAACTCGCTCAAGCATGCCAATACTTTGCCCCGCTGCTGGTAAACTTCCTGTGGAGCTAAACCCGGTAGTGAGACGCTCTAACATCATACGAATGAACACAGCACTGGGACTCAATACCAGTAAATAGCCACATAGCACCCATAATGTAGTGGGGGTTATCAGCCATTGCCAAATGCTGGTAATAAATTCACTGTTGTCGCTCAACCACACAGTCAGTAGTAGTATCACGACAAGATGAGCAAGTTGATCAATGATAAATGGCACAACCCCTTTGTTTGAATATGATTTTGCTAAATCAATTAAGTAGTGGGTCACGATAACAATAGCTGTGGCAATACCGATACGCGAGAGCTCTTGCCAGCCAAAACTAAACTCCCACCAGCTGACAATTGCTGCCGTAGTTAGACCGTGCACTAGCACATGCAAGTACAGTTTTTTAGCACGAAAGTGACGTGTATTACGGTTATTAACCCAACTCATTGGCTGCCAATAAAAATCAGCTAAAATATGACCGATAAATAATGCAACTAATAACAACATAAAACTCATTTTTTTACTCCTATCACGGCATTAGCAATGGCCTGCTCTGCATAGTCTAAAAAACGCTCGATCAACTGATAATGTGCAAGATTAAGTAACTTGGTCACATTCTCACGACTGGTTTTTAATTGTTTAGCAAGTTCACTATGTTGATTGTTTTCTGCGGTTAAATAGACATATAAGGCATTCGCTTGTTTGTGTGTCATTTTGCTCAGGAGCACGTCAATAAAAGCTAGATTAAGGGTTAAGCCATCATTTTTGAGTTCATCAATACTGCTAAGAGTAAAGCGTTGGTTATGGATTTCGTCAAGACCGCGCCCCGATAATGTAAATGCAGAGCCTGTTGCTGTTTTAATATCGGCTCTAGCATTATCTATTTCACCAATGGCAAGGCTTTGGCGAATTTCATAGCCGGTGGCTTTAAGATGTAAGTAAAGTAGCACTGCGACACGGCATACTTGGGGTGGTTGATTTATTTGCACCTGAAAAGCATCGCCTCGATAAATAATACTTTGTCCTAGATGGCGTTGAGTAATTGCTCGCAAACTTTGGTCGAGCTGGTAGAGCATCGCATCGTAGTCGTGCTTTGGAATATGTTGTGATTTGATCACATCACCGCTGATCACCGCAATCATAAATGTCCTTGATTTAAGTTACATAAAGAAAAGTAACCAATTTTGGTTACATGCTTCAATGTAACTAATTTAGGTTACTTGTAAGCTAAATGCAAGGGCTTGAAATTAATCAGGATATGCTACAGTAGTGTGATTAATTTAAAAGGGATAACGCATGAGTCAAGAAATACATAGTACAACGGCGAAAAAGCCGAGAGTGGGGATTTTTGTCGATGTCCAAAATATTTATTACACCTGTCGAGAGAGCTACCGAAAAAACTTTGATTACAATGCCTTTTGGGCAAAAATCAGTGATGACTATGATATAGACTGCGCGATTGCATATGCAATTTATCGCGGGGACGAAAAGCAATCTCAATTTCAAAATATTCTTCGTGCGATTGGTTTTGAGGTAAAGCTAAAACCATTTATTCAGCGTAAAGATGGCAGCGCAAAAGGCGATTGGGACGTCGGCATCACCATCGACATGCTAGAACAAGGTAAAAACCTCGACAAAGTTATTTTACTCTCCGGCGACGGGGATTTTGCCTTATTGCTGGGTCATTTACAGCATCATTATAATGTACCGTGTGACGTCTATGGCGCTGATAGACTGACGGCTGATGCATTAAAACAAAGTGCGGCACAGTTTTTTTGCATTGATGATTCCCTGTTACTTTGAAACTAATGTATTAAAAATATAACATTATGTTAAAAATATTTGATATGGTGCGAGCTCACTCTTATATTCATTAATGTTAAGTATACTTAACATAAAATTTATTTTTATAAGGGGGGGATATGAGTTATACACAAAAATCGCGGTTACTTGAGATGTGCATAACGATGGTTGTGTTGTTTAATTACTTGCAGTCAGTATTATCAATGACGCCAGAAGCTCAGATGGATCCGTTATTAGCAAGTGGCTTGTTGATATCACTTACGATACAAACCGTTGTAATGCTTATTGTGATGCACATTATCTTAGCGATATTTAATACTAAATATGCGGATCAAGCGAAAGATGAACGTGAACAGGCTATTGCCTTAAAAGCAAAAAGTGTTGCACTACTTATTTTACAATTAGGCGTTGTGAACGCGGTGTTTGCAATGCTGATTGACCCACATTTTGGGTTTGCAATTAGTCCGGTTCACCAGTTAGTAATCGCAGCGTTGGTGAGCGAGATAATCGGCGCTGGGGCCGAAGCTTGGCTATTATATAGAGGTTAGAATGGCAAAGTTAGCGATTACTAATACGATCCGTACATTACGGTTTCAGCATAATGAAATGACGCAGCAGCAATTAGCTGAAGTCGTTGGGGTGACGCGTCAAACAATTGCCGCAATTGAAGCGGCAAGGTATTCACCGTCGCTGGAGGTCGCTTTTAAGATAGCGATTGTTTTTAATCTACCACTAGAAAAAATATTCCAATATCGTCAGTGAATCTTTACTAAATTATTTTCTTTGGTAAACTGAATGCATATTCTGCATTTTTATTTATGTTTTGGCCATTTAAGTTATGAAAATAGTGTTATAAATCACCATTTTTGTTGTTTTTTTAGGTAATAATGTCATTTTTAAACCTTATTATTACGTTAAAAGATAGTCGACACTAATTTAATTGATATTAATTATTTATTTAATTCAATTAATTAGAGATAAATGTGGGATATGTGAGATTTTTTATAAAAAACTTAATGACAACGCTGTCATTTTTTGTGTAACATTAATTCAACATGGGTTGCGGGTGAATCGCATTAAGATAATAAAAAACATGCGATTAATACAAATATAAAACGAAGGTTAGAGGTCGTTAAATGATGGCTAAGAGTGCGAATGAGGACCAATTGTATATTGGTATCGACGGTGGCGGAACTAAGTGCCGTGCAACTATATACTCTGCGCAAAACGGGGTATTAGGAACAGGTTTAGGTGGCCCTGCGAATCCATTACATGGGTTGGAGCGCACATTAGAGTCAATAATGGTATCTACACAATTGGCGATGCGCGATGCAGGTTTGCCATTAGAGTCTATTCATCAAGTGTATGCCGGTTTAGGATTGGCGGGTGTTAATTTACCGAACTTATATGAAAAAATAACAGAGTGGGAGCACCCATTTAAACAAATGTTTTTAACTACTGACTTACATACGGCGTGTATCGGGGCTCATGAAGGCGGTGATGGTGCTGTGATAATCACGGGTACTGGCTCATGTGGTTTTTCATATGTAAAAGGGCAGTCGGTGAATTACGGCGGTCATGGTTTTGCACTTGGCGATAAAGGCAGTGGCGCATGGATGGGCTTAGAGGCAATTAAAGCGGTGTTAATGGAGCTAGATGGTTTAGGTCCTCACACGATAATGACGCCAGTGGTTAAAGAGCATTTTAATGTCACCACAGCAATGGGCATTGCAGAGCAAATGGCCGGACAACCGTCAAGTAGCTATGCAAAACTTGCTCGCTATGTATTTGATGCAGCACACCAAGGCGATCAAATCGCTTTAGCCATTGTAAAAGACGGAGCGCAATACGTGAGTCAGTTAGCGCATCGTTTATTAGAGAACAATCCTCCGCGTTTATCTATGATCGGTGGTCTTGCAGAGCCTTTAAATCAATGGCTTGACCCAGCAATTGCAAAACTCGTTGAAGTACCAAAGCAACCGCCTGAAATGGGCGCAATTTATTTTGCACAGCAATCAGTATTAGAGCAAAACCAAAAGGTAGCACTGTAATGAAAACCTTCTATCGCGCGACACGTTTATTCACGGCTGAAAAATTTCTAGATAATGCATTATTCAGCGTTGAAAATGGCATTTTTCATCTTGAAACTTCCACCACAGGCAGTGTTATTGAGCTAAATGGTTTAGTTGCGCCAGGCTTTATCGATGTACAAGTTAATGGCGGTGGCGGGGCATTTTTTAATGCTGAGCAAAGCACACACTGCTTAGATCGTATCGCAAAAGCGCATGGTCAATTTGGTACAACGGCACTGATGCCAACACTTATCACCGATAAAGTTGAAACCATGCAAGCAGCTGCTGATGCAACAGCAAAAGCAATATGCGAAGGGGTCGCGGGTGTATTAGGTATTCACTTTGAAGGTCCGCATTTGTCTTTTCCAAAAAAAGGCACACACAGTGAGCAGTTTATTCGCCCAATTAGCGAACAAGAATTTGCCATTTATGCGCGTCAAGATTTAGGTATCAAAATGGTTACCTTAGCGCCAGAAAATGTCAGCATTGCTGATATTGAGCGCTTAGTGGCGTGTGGTGTAAAAGTATCACTAGGTCACACTAATGCTGACTATACAACGACAATGGCGGCACTCAATGCTGGCGCCGATGGGTTTACACATTTATATAACGCGATGTCGCCGTTTACATCGCGTGAACCAGGCGTGGTTGGCGCTGCGCTTTGGCATGATAACAGTTGGTGTGGCTTAATTGTTGATGGGCATCATGTACATCCATTGTCTGCACAATTAGCTATTCGCACCAAACAGCGCGGCAAAATTATGTTAGTCACTGACGCAATGCCGCCAGTGGGTACCGATGATATGGAATTTGATTTTTTTGACGGGCGCAAAGTAATTCGTACTGGGGATAGATTAAACTCAAGTACGGGCGAATTAGCAGGCAGTGTATTAGACATGGCCAGTGCTGTGCGTAATACCATTAATACATTGGATGTAAGCCTCCGTGAAAGTTTACGCATGGCTGCACTGTATCCAGCAGAATATTTAAACCTCAAGAAAAAGGGACGTTTACTTGATGGCTTTGATGCAGACTTCGTGGTGCTCGATGAACACCAGTTTGTAAAAGCCACTTATATTGCAGGTAATGCAGTGTAATGTTTCCCTGTAAAAACCCCGCAGTTGTATCGCGGGGCTTTTTATTTAAGAGTAAAAATAATGACAACAGCACATACAGACACAAAGCCGAGTAAAAAGCGCTTAGCATCTCTTGATGCTTTACGTGGCATGGATATGTTTTGGATTTTAGGTGGGCAATCTATTTTTGCCGCTTTATTTGTTTTAACCGGTTGGACTGGTTGGCAGGTATTTGAAGCGCATACGCTACACAGTGCATGGCATGGATTTACATTTTACGATTTGATTTTTCCGTTATTTATCTTTTTATCAGGTGTGGCGATGGGCTTAGCACCAAAACGCATCGATCATCTGCCATGGCAAGAGCGAAAAGTTTTTTATGCTAAAGCGTTAAAGCGGTTATTGCTATTGTGCGGGTTAGGGGTGATGTATAACCATGGTTGGGGCACAGGTATTCCGCTTGCCTTCGATGAAATACGCTATGCGAGTGTACTTGGTCGAATAGCGATTGCATGGTTTTTCTGTGCAATGCTAGTGTGGCATACCAGTATTCGCACACAGCTCTTTACAGCAATCGCTCTCCTGCTAGGGTATTGGATCTTGATGTGTTTTATTCCTGTACCAGGAGGTAACGCTGGTGATTTAAGTGCACAGGGGAGTTGGAATGCATGGTTTGATTCGCATTTTTTACCCGGTATTAGTTATCAAAATAGAGCCGTCGACCCCGAGGGCGTGTTATCGAGTCTACCAGCTATTGTGAATGCCATGTTTGGGGTATTTGCAGGACAACTAATCGCCAGAGCAAGTAAGATTGGCGAATGGCAAACAGCAGGCATATTATTTGTTGCAGGTGTTGTGAGTGTTTGCTTAGGTTGGCTTTGGGATTTACAGTTTCCAGTTAATAAAGAATTATGGACCAGTTCATTTGTTTTAGTCACAGTCGGATGGAGCGCAATATTACTGGCTGTGTTTTATGCGGTGATTGATATTCTCAATGGCCAAAAATTAGCTTATCCGTTTGTGATTATTGGCGCTAACTCAATCATTATTTATTTGGCATCAAGCTTAGTGAATTGGGAGTTTATAAGCCATAGCGTGTTTGGTGGCTTTATTACAGCTGCAGCTACCGATTGGCAGCCACTGATTGGCGTGGTTGCGCTTTTGCTGGTGCAAATGCTTTTATTACATTGGATGTATAAGCGCAAAATATTTGTCAGTGTTTAGCTGGCTAATGTACAGCACAGTAAAAAAGGTAAATTTTTATTCACTTTTACTTTACAAACTAAAATTGAATGGTAATAATGACAGCGTTGTCATAATGGTGTTGACCAAATAGTGTATCCCTGTTTGGTTTGATCTAAGGCCCAATCCGATTGCACATGGGGTTGGGACTTAGGTCCCATTTTTTCATCAACTAATTTAATAACTGAGCAAATTAATATGCAAATAGTAATTTTAAATGATGCAGCAGCCGTAGCAGCATATGGCGCAAATATTTTCGCAACACAATTACAAAAAAAACCAACGTCAGTGCTCGGTTTAGCAACGGGCTCTACGCCAGTTGCGTTATATCAACAATTAATCGCTAAAAATAAAGCGGGTGAGATTTCATTTTCACAAGCAACAACGTTTAATTTAGATGAATACTTAGGTTTAACGGGCGATCATCCACAAAGTTACCGCCACTTCATGAATGAGCAATTGTTTAGCCATATTGATATAAACAAAGATAATACCTTTGTACCGCCAGGGGATGCCCTAAACCCAATTACAGCATGCAAAGAATACGAAGACAAAATAGTTGCAGCAGGCGGTGTTGATGTACAGTTATTAGGCATCGGACGTAATGGTCACATCGGCTTTAATGAGCCTTCATCAGGTCTGCGTTCACGTACTCGTGTAAAAACCCTGACTAAAGCAACCGTTGATGATAATGCCCGTTTTTTTGCTGAGGGTGAATATCAGCCTCATCTATCTATTACCATGGGTATTGGTACTATTTTAGAAGCGAAAAAGGTTGTTTTACTTGCTACCGGTGAAAATAAGGCTCATGCAGTGCATGCTATGATTGAAGGCCCGTTAATGGCTAAATGTCCAGCATCTGCGCTTCAGTTACATAAAGACGCAGTGATCGTTATTGATAAAGCGGCTGCAAGCAAACTGGAAGATTTAGAATTTTATCAGCATATCGAAGCTGAGAATCAAAAGTTACAGGCTCATTTAGCTACATTGTAATTACGACAGAATTTATTGTGTGTTTAAAAAGCCCTTCAGGGCTTTTTTTTTTGGCTGTTTCAACGTCAGTAATAAATTGGGTTTCGTGTAAGCTTATGGTAGTTTTAGCCATCTAAATAGTAACAAGGATAAGCATGCTAAATTACAGCCAGATGCCTTTAAACCGCGCATCAAACCTACGTAAAGAGCAACAATGGGTGGCAGCACAAATAAATGAGCAAAGCCGTTGGTTATTGGTGAATAACAATCACACTTTATTTGATATAAATAATATTGCTGTGACTTTTTTAAGCTTTAGTGATGTGAGTCACTTAGCACTAAACGAAGCGATATTTTTAGGTTTAGATGAGCAGCAAACCAGTCATTTCGCACTTGATGTAAGCAAGCTAGACGAAGCCGCCTTAAGCCAGCTGATAGGTGACGCTGAGTTTGTCGATATTCGTCGCTTTGGGGTGCAAGTGGAAATCGCGCAAGGCTCAATGGCTGCACTGGCACGAGGTTTGTGTTACTGGCATGCAACTCATCGTTTTTGTGGACGTTGTGGCAGCGAAAATGAGCTGGTTGAAGCGGGTCATTCACGTTTATGTAGTAATGATGGGTGTAAACACCAAACGTTTCCGCGAACTGATCCGGCCGTGATCATGGTGGTAACGCGTACATTTGCTGATGGTGTTGAACGCTGTTTACTTGGTCGCCAAGCTGTGTGGGCAGCAGGTATGTATTCGTCTTTAGCTGGTTTTGTTGATCCGGGCGAAAGCTTAGAGCAAGCGGTGGCGCGTGAAGTGATGGAAGAAGCGGGCATTGTGGTTGAAAATGTTAAGTATATTGCCTCGCAGCCGTGGCCATTTCCATCATCGATTATGCTGGGCTTTATCGCTGAAGCTGTTACGGAAGATATCCAGGTTGATAAAGACGAACTAGACGATGCGCGGTGGTTTAGCCGTGAAGAGCTTGCTCAATTTGGCAATTGGCACGAAGAGGGGGAGCATTTAAAGCTACCAAGAGCTGATTCTATCTCGCGCTATTTAATCGACTATTGGTGTAATTTGCAAGATTAAGCATAGTGCAGAGTATGTTCTAACGAAATATTTTAAGGATTAATGATGACGACAAAAAGCAATAAAAGTACGCTGTTAGTAAGTACCGGACGTAAAAAAGCATATACTCATGGGGTGGTTAACCCCGTAGTGCAACGTGCATCGACAGTTGTTTTTGATTCAGTGGCAGAGCTTAAAAAAGCGGCAAAAAAACGTGGCGATAAAACACTTTTTTATGGTCGTCGTGGTACTACTACACATTTTGCATTACAAGAGGCGATCACTGAGCTTGAAGGTGGTGAGGGATGTGCGCTTTATCCATGTGGTGCAGCGGCAATTAGCAGCACACTATTGGCTTTTTTGAAAGCGGGCGATCATATCTTAATGGTAGATAATGCCTATGAACCAACGCGTAATTTTTGCGATAAAATTTTAGCTGGCTTTGGCGTTGAGACGACTTATTATCCACCAACAATTGGGGCAGATATTAAAGCGCTGATCAAAGACAACACCAAAGTGCTGTTTTTAGAGTCGCCAGGTTCTATCACCATGGAAATTCAAGATGTACCAGCCATGGTTGCAGTTGCCAATGAGCATGGGGTAATGACCATGCTTGATAACACCTATGGTAATGGCTTGCATTATCGCCCACTTGAACACGGGGTGGATATTAGTATTCAAGCGGCAACTAAATACATTGTGGGTCATTCGGACGTGATGATGGGGGTGGCAGTGGCCAATAAAAAATACTGGCCGACACTTCGAGAAAATTCATATTTACTTGGTCAATGTACGTCGGCTGATGACGCTTATTTAGCGTTAAGAGGCCTGCGCACTATGGCGGTACGTTTAAATCAGCATGAAAAAGCCGCGATCGAAGTCGCTACTTGGTTAGAGCAGCATCCATTGGTTGACCATATTCGTCACCCGGCATTTGCAACGTGTCCGGGTCATGAGTTTTTTAAGCGTGATTTTGATGGTAGTAATGGCTTGTTTTCTTTTGTTATGAAACAAGGTAACCAAAGCGCGATTGATGCTTTTTTAGATAGTTTAGAGCATTTTAAAATGGGCTTCTCGTGGGGCGGCTTCGAGAGTTTAGTGACTGCCAACTTAACTATGAAAGGTTTACGCTCAGCAACTGGTTGGACGCAAGGACCAGTGATCCGCTTACATATAGGCCTTGAAGATGTGGACGATTTGATTGCTGATTTAAGCCAAGCACTCGACATATACCAGCAGAATTTGTAGCTTGCGGATCAATAAGACTACATTATTTGTTACAAAGCTCGTATTAATACGGGCTTTTTTTTGCTAGTAATTCAACACGTTTGCCCTTAGTGTAAGCTGTATATAGATTAATAAGGAATATCTGTGACGCAACTCCACCCTCAGCGATTATTAAAGATTGCCCAGTTTGAACTAGTGAGATTATTTTTAACCAAGCGCGGCTTACTTGCTGTTGCCGCATTTTCGATTTGTTGGTTATTGATTTTACGCTATCCGATAGGTCAAGCGGTCAGCTTAATTAGTTCGCCCCAAATAGCCGATTTAGCACAACAAGTATTTGGTGCTATTGGACTGAGTAAATTACTCGATTGGCCTGAAGCTGAATTAGCAATGTATTGGTTAATTGCATTGTATAGCTTTCCTAGTTTCTGCTTGTTTTTATGTAGCGACCAACTTGTTGGTGATAAACAACGAGGAACACTACGCTTTTTATCTCTTAGAGCTACCCGAAATGAAATGTTATTTGGCCGCTTTTTAGGACAGGTATTTATTTTAGCAGCATTAATACTTGTTACCTTGGTAGCTTCAGTTGCAGTTATGGTCTTTAGAGATCCAGCATTATTAGTCAGTGGCATAAGTCGCAGCTTTGTTTTGTTCTGTTATTTATTAATTGCTGTTTTGCCCTTTATAGCATTAATGACGTTGTTAAATACTTTTGCACGCTCAGCGCGTTTAACTGTGGTGCTTGCCGTATTATTTTTTGCTGGCGGGAATATTGTGGTCAGTATTTTAAGCTGGCAAATACCCGTTTTGGCAATGCTTGATTATGTTTTCCCTGGCGTACAACTTGATCAAATGGCAGGACAAAACGCAGGAATATTTAATAGCATTGGCATTGTGTTAATACAAACTACCGTGATGCTAGCGATTGCTCAGCGTATTTTTGCAAGGAGTTCTCTATGAGCACACTAATACACGCAACAGGTTTAACTAAGCAGTATGGTAATAAATTGGCCCTTGATCAGGTAAGTTTTGAGATACAGCAAGGCGCGCCAGTAGCACTGGTTGGGCCAAATGGTGCAGGCAAAACCACCTTGTTTAGTTTGTTATGCGGTTATATTTTACCAACAAAAGGCACGCTCAATATTATTGGACATAATCCAGGCAGTAGTGAATTGTTTGGCAAGCTCAGTGCGTTACCGCAAGATGCTCAACTTGATCCGCGCTTTAGTATCGCTCACCAACTGGCGTTTTATGGCCAGCTACAAGGGCTGTCAAATAAGCAAAGCCAAGCAGAAGCGATCCGCGTACTTGAGTTAGTCGGACTAGCTGACGTTGCTAAACAGCGTTCTGATGATTTATCACATGGAATGCGTAAACGTGTCACCATAGGTCAAGCGCTGATCGGGAAACCACAAATAGTCATGCTGGATGAAGCAACCGCTGGGCTTGATCCTATTCATGCTCGCGAAGTACGCGAAGTGGTTGCGAATCTTAGCAGTGAGGCTACCTTTATTTTAAGTTCGCATGATTTAACTGAACTAGAACGCTTATGTTCACATGTACTGCACCTTGATAAAGGTAAGCTCACAGAGCATCCAACGCACAGTGATAATAGCGAACTAGAGTCTGGATTTATTACATTGTTATTGAGCGAGCATTACCCGGATGTTGAAGAGAAAATACAAGCTTTAGCAGATGTGTCTAAAGTATATATGAGTCAAGCTAAAGAATATGTTATCGAGTACCAAAAAACGGCGACACCATTTGATATCACCATACTGCAACATTGTTATCAGCAAGGTTGGCGGTATCGCCAATTGGTAAACGGCCATACATTAGAAAATCAAATATTTAAACAGGAGCAAATATAATGGGTTTATTAAGTGGTTTAATGGGTAATGCCAGTGAAATTGATGACAATGATTTAGAAAAAGTATTGGCAAATACACTGATTGAAGGTGAACAAGTTGAAAAGGCCTATAAAGTGGTACGTGACATGTTTATTTTTACTAACAAACGTTTAATTTTGTTGGATAAGCAGGGGGTCACTGGCTCAAAAATAGAGATGATCAGTATTGCTTATTCAAAAATAACTAAGTTTAGTAAAGAAAGTGCAGGTCATTTTGATTTAGATGCTGAATTAAAAATTTGGGTTGGCTCTGATCCAACACCGATCAGCAAAGACTTTAAATCGGGTGATAATATCAATGATGTGTACCGGATAATCAGCCAGTACGCGCTTTGATCATAATTGAGCTTTTAAAACGGTAGCGATTAACATTCCTATTCGCTACCTTTTTTTTACACTTCCTTACATCCACTTACATTTTTATAATAAAATACAAGCACTTAGTTAAGTTTCAATTCAGTTTACTCGCGTTAGGATGTGCCCCGTCTTAACCAACCGGTTAAACGTTAAACCTTGTAGCAATAAAACAATGTAAAATAGGGAAATCTTTTTATGAAAAAATTAGCAGTTATTATTTCGAGTATTCTTCTTTCTAGTGCCGCGACTGCTGCGGATAACTATCAGTCAATCAGCCATTTAGGATATATGGATACCGATGGCAACGACACAGTTAGTGTTGATTCAAAATATTACTTCTCACCAAAAGCAACATTAGGTCCTTACGATCAATTTGAGTATATTAACAAGCAAACCAACGTATATGGTTCATACATTGATAATGACTTTAGCGATGTAACAACTATCGGTGGTGAGTACTTTGTTGAAAATTTTGTGGTAGGTGCTCAATATAGCAACCTTGATGTTGATTCTGTTTCAAGCAAAGACGTATTTAATGTATCAGCAGGTTACTTTTTTAATCCAAATTTATTATTAAAAGCGACATTCATTGACGTTGAAGATGGCGAAAATTCAGTAATATTTGATCTTGCTTATGATCATAAACTTAATAGCACAGATTACATCGGTTTCACTGTAACATCTGATGACGAGTTTGATTACCGCGCTGTGAACGCTAAATACTTCATGGATCTTAAGCAAGGTAACTACCTAACTGTTGAAGGTACTATTTCAGATACTGACGACAGTGGTAGTTCATGGGAATTAGGTTCTAATTACTACTTCACTAAAGCGACATCAGCGTTTGTTACATTTAATAAAAACGATGATTACACTTTTGGTGCTCAACATTTCTTCAACAAAAATGTTGGCTTAAAAGCGGGTTACGGCAATAACTGGGATGATTCTGGTTATGACGCTTACTTTGCAAATGTAAGCTTACAGTTCTAATCAAACTGTAATACTAGTACTGCAATACTAAAAAAGCCCGCTCAATTGAGCGGGCTTTTGCATTTTTGTTATTTAACTAAGTTTACTTACCAACCACATTGTCGGCCTTTATTTTGCTCATCAAGATATTTTTGCAGTGGCGCAAAGTAATCAAGTAGGGCTGTTGCATCCATTTCAGGTTTACCTGTTACGGTGGCTAATGCTTCTTGCCAAGGGCGGCTTGAACCCATTTCTAGCATAGCATTGAGTTTTTCACCTGCTTCTTTAGAGTTGTATACTGAGCAGCGATGAATGGCTTCTTTGTTACCTGCTATTTCACATAAACTACGGTGGAAATCAAACTGTAAAATATGCGCTAAGAAGTAACGTGTATATGGTGTATTACCTGGCACATGATATTTTGCACCTGGATCAAAGTCAGCTTCGCTTCGTGTGATAGGTGCTTTTACACCTTGGTATTTTTCACGTAATTCCCACCATGCCTTATTGTAGTTTTCAGGGGTTACTGCACCTGAAAATACTTGCCAACGCCATTGGTCCACAAGTAAACCAAATGGAATAAACGCTACTTTATCTAGCGCCATTTTCATCAGTAAGCCAATGTCTTTCGATTCATCAGGCACTTGCTCTAATAAACCAATTTCTTTTAAGTAACCAGGTGTTACCGAGAGCGCAATAGTATCGCCGATGGCTTCGTGGAAACCGTCGTTAGCACTTTCTTGATAATAAAGCGGTTGGGTATTGTAAGCGCGTTGATAAAAATTGTGACCTAACTCATGGTGAATAACTGAGAATTCTTCACCAGTACGCTGAATACACATTTTAATGCGTAAGTCGTCTTTACTATCTATATTCCACGCTGAAGCATGGCACTGTACATCACGATCGGCAGGTTTAGTGAATAACGAACGTTGGTAAAAGGTGTCAGGTAAAGGTGCAAATCCCATTGAGGTGAAAAATTTTTCAGCGCCGCGTACCATTTTAAGTTCATCGTAGTTATGCTCGGCTAATAATGCGGTTACATCATAACCAGGATCGGCATTTTCAGGTGCGACTACATCGTAAATGTTGCCCCACGATTGCGCCCACATATTACCTAATAAATGCGCTGGGATAGGTTGGTCTTGAGGTACTTTGTCTTCACCGTATTTTTCACCTAACTTGGCACGAACATGACAATGCAGCGAATCATATAATGGTTTTACTTGCCCCCAAATACGATCAAGTTCTTTGGCAAAATCATCTGCTGGCATATCATACTTACTACGCCACATTGCACCAGTGTCTGCATAACCAAGCTCTTTAGCGCCTTCATTGGTTAATACAACTTGTTGTTCATACAGTGGACGCATTGGTTTTGATACCTGGCGCCAACCTTGCCATAAATCAAGCAGTTCGTTGTAATCACGGCTGGTGGCCATTGTTGCAGTCATATCACCTAGGCTTAAACAGCTGCCATCGTCTTTACAATATTTACCTTTACCATATATACCGCCAAGTTCAGCCACAAGCTGTGATAGTTTTGCTGTTTTTTCTGCATCTTGTGGGGCAGGTAAAGTCAGTGCCAATTTTAATTTGTCGAGTTTACGACGTGCGTCATAATCAAGTTCGAGAGAGTCAAACTGTGCAGCTTCGTTAGCAAGGCGAACCACCGCTTCGGTCATTTTACGATTTACTTCAGCTGATAGGGCTGATGTATCATGCGTTATAAAGTTAGCGTATATCCATTCCGCGCGACTTGATTCTAGATATAAAGCACTGAGCTCTTGCTCTGTCGTATCTAAAAAGGCTTGCGCGTCTTTTGCAGTTACCGGCGCAGGGCTTGCAGCTTGAGTTACTGTGTTAGTGGCTTCTTGGTTACAGCCGCTTAATGCTAATGTGCTGGCAACCATTATTGCGCTCAAACTGAGCTTAAAATGTGGAGTAGTCATGTTAACCCTTATATTTGTTATTTATCGGGTAGGATGATAGCAGCGTCTATGTGTTAGGCAAAGTTTATCAATAACCGACTCTTTAGCTCAGGCAATGCGAGTTTACAGTGGCATTGTATTTATTAAAGGATCGGTCATAATTAAGTCAATCTGTTTTATTAATTAATAAGGATAGTTTCCATGTCAGTGTTTATTTTGTTACTGGTGTTGGTGATAGTTATTTTTGCGGTTAAAGATATCCGCTTAAATCTCGTCAGTCGCCCGACATTTAAAATGTTTAAAAAGGTATTACCGCCGCTTTCGCAAACTGAGCGTGAAGCGATGGAAGCGGGCGACGTGTGGTGGGATGGAGAACTATTTAGTGGCAATCCTGATTGGCAACTACTTCACAGCTACCCAAAGCCAGAGTTGAGCGAAAAAGAGCGAATATTTTTAGACAATGAAGTGGACACACTGTTGGCAATGCTTGATGACTATCATATTGTGCAAAAAGATAAAGACTTGCCAAAAGAAGTATGGGATTACCTAAAGACCCAAGGTTTCTTTGCGCTGATCATTCCCGAGAAATTTGGCGGACGCCAGTTTTCAGCAATTGCAAACTCAACCATCGTAGCTAAAATCGCCACTAAAAGCTTAACAGCTGCAGTCACCGTGATGGTGCCCAACAGTTTAGGCCCTGGTGAATTACTATTACATTATGGTACAAAAGAGCAGCAAGAGCGCTGGTTACCTTCACTTGCGAAAGGGGATGATGTGCCGTGTTTTGCTCTAACAGGCCCTGAAGCAGGCTCTGATGCTGGCAGTATTCCTGACTCTGGCGTAGTGTGTAAGGGTGAGTTTGAAGGCCAAGAAGTTGTAGGCTTACGATTAAATTGGTCAAAACGCTACATTACGCTTGCACCCGTAGCAACGGTTCTTGGACTTGCTTTTAAAATGTATGATCCCGATGGATTACTTGGTAAACATAAAGAGCTAGGTATAACCTGTGCGCTGATCCCAACAGATCACCCTGGTGTGGAAACGGGTGAGCGCCATTATCCATTGAATATGGCGTTTATGAATGGCACAACCTACGGTAAAGATGTATTTATTCCTCTTGATTGGATCATTGGCGGTCAAAAAGGGGCTGGACGAGGTTGGCGGATGTTGGTTGAGTGCTTAAGTGCCGGGCGCGGTATTTCATTACCAGCATTGAGCAGTGCAACAGGGCATTTATGTGCCCGTATGACATCGGCCTATGCAATGGTACGTCAACAATTTGGTGTTTCTATCGGGCAGTTTGAAGGCGTGCAAGAGGCGCTGGCTCGCATTGGTGGACTAACCTATAGTCTTGAATCATGCCGCTTAATGACTGCCGGAGCCATTGATTTAAAATTAAGCCCATCAGTGGTGACTGCGATTGCCAAATATCATATGACAGAGATGGGCCGTACGGTAATGAATGATGCTATGGACATTCATTCGGGTAAGGGGATCCAAGTGGGGCCAAATAACTATTTAGCGCACGGTTATATGGGCATTCCAGTATCAATTACTGTTGAAGGGGCGAATATTTTAACCCGTAATCTGATGATCTTCGGTCAAGGTGCAACTCGTTGCCACCCATTTGTACTCAAAGAAATGGAAGCCGCAGCAATGGAAGATGACGATCTTGCGTTAAAAGAATTTGATTCATTATTACTGCAGCATATTTTATTTGCCGCTACTAATGCGAGTATGGCTTTTATACATGGATTAACGCGAAGCTATTTTGCAAAATCGCCCGTTTGCGGTGAGACTGCTTCATATTATAAGCAGTTAGGGCGTATGAGCCGAGGACTTGCCTTTAGCACTGATGTGGCAATGTTAGTACTTGGTGGTGAGCTTAAACGTAAAGAGATGATTTCAGCGCGTTTAGGGGATGTCTTAAGCCACTTATACTTAGCATCTTGTGTATTAAAACGTTTTGAAGACGAGGGGCGTCAACAAGCTGATCTTCCGTTCGTAAAATATGCGGTTGAATTGTCACTGTTTGAAATTGGCCAAGCATTTGACGGTTTTTTCAAAAACTTTTCAAACCCAGTTATTAACTTCATTTTAAAACGTATTGTATTTCCGCTTGGTAATCATTATCAGCGCCCAAGTGATGAACTTGCACAAACAATTTGTGAGCATATGACCCAACCTGGGGTATTTAGAAACCGCTTAACTCATTTATGTTATGTGGATGATAAAGCGGGTACTGGTGTGATGGAGAATGCGTTTATGGCGATGCATGATACCAGCTCCGCCTTCAAACGATTGAAGAAATGGCAACGTGACGGCACACTTAACCGTAATGCTGATATAGCAACTGCAATCGACAGTGCGCTTGAAAAACAGTTAATAACTGATGAGCAAGGCGAAAAGCTACATGCTGCAAATAACCTACGCAAACAGGCTATTGCGGTAGATAATTATCAGCCAGGTGAACTGTAATAGCGAAAACTAACAAGCCTTGCTGCGAGCAAGGCTTGTTAAGCTATTTAAATATTTAATATAAAGCGTTAGCGTGCAAAAGGATCGGCATTGATTTTATCAACATACCAATTGCCTTTTTTACGCACCATTTTTACGCTGCGCATATCATCAACTTTATTACCATTGAAGTGGCCTGTGAAAATAAGGTTGATATTGGCTGTATCGCCATACTGTTCTCTTAAACTCATATTAGTCATATCAACTTCAATTACTACATCATCGTATTGCATGTTGACTAAATTGCGGGCAAATTGTTTTGAGGTGCCATAAGAGTTCATGATCCGCGCCATTTTAGGTGTGGCCATGGTAGTGGCTTTGCTCAGATCCTGTTCGTTATAAAGTGTATCAAAAAATAGTGCTGCGCTATTTCCTGGGGTATTTTTTTCACCTTTTGGTGAATCTTCATTTCCACAGCCGCTTAACAGCAGTAAAAATGTAGCAGTGCAAAGAGTTATAAATGATTTCATTAGATAAATAGATTTATTAGTGATGATTTAGTGTGTGACGAAATACGACAGATGTAAAGTTTACGGTAAGAATTAGTGATGTGAATGCAATAAATAATAAAAAAGGATGCAGTTTGCATCCTTTTTCAAAAGCTATTTAAACTTATTGAACCAGCTCTTGCTCTGAAAACTCTTCAGCAAAAAGTGGGCTTGATAAATAACGTTCAGTTGCACTAGGTAAAATTACTACGACATTTTTACCTGCATTTTCAGGTAACTCAGCAATGCGTTTTGCCGCAACAACCGCAGCGCCAGATGAAATACCAACTAATATACCTTCTTTTTTCATCAGCTCATGAGCCATTGCTATACATTCTTCATTAGACACTTGCTCTACACCATCGATCATTGATAGATCTAAATTACCAGGAATAAAGCCTGCGCCAATACCTTGAATTTTATGTGGCCCAGGTTTAATTTCTTCACCCGCGAGTGTTTGGCTGATCACTGGCGAATTAGTTGGTTCAACAGCGATTGATTTTACATTAAGGCCTTTTTCAAGTTTCAAATAACGGCTGACACCAGTAATTGTACCTCCAGTACCCACACCAGCCACAAAGAAATCAACTTTACCATCTAATGCATTAAAGATTTCTGGGCCTGTTGTTTCAAAGTGAATTTTAGGGTTTGCAGGGTTTTCGAATTGTTGCAATAAAATAAACTTTTCAGGGGCTGATGCTTGAATTTCCTTTGCCTTAGCGATCGCACCGTTCATACCTTTAGCGCCATCTGTAAGTACAAGGTTTGCACCAAGTGCTTTTAATAGTTTACGACGTTCTAAGCTCATAGTGTTTGGCATCGTAAGCGTTAACTTGTAACCACGAGAGGCTGCAACAAATGCCAGTGCAATACCTGTGTTACCTGAAGTAGGCTCGATGAGCTCTTTGTCTTTGGTAAGTTGACCTGATTTTTCAGCCTCCCAAATCATCGATGCACCAATGCGGCATTTAATACTAAAGCTTGGGTTACGCGACTCAACTTTAGCGTATACATTCCCACCTGTAACACGATTAAGTTTTACCAACGGTGTGTTACCGATGCTTAGTGAGTTATCTTCAAAAAAAGTAGACATAATGTTCCCTTAGGTGCAATTTATTCAATCGTGACCGATTTTTATGTAATCGATCTGTAATAGTGACACTTTACTGCTGAATTAAAAAAACTAAAGTAAAGTTTGGCTATAAGATATATCTATTCGGCTTATAACTGAATGAAATAAAAACAGCGACTGCTTGTAAGTATAGTTATTAAGACCAAAATACTATCAGTTATGCTGACATAGGATTATTAGGGATACAAATACTGACCAAAATTTATATGCGCTAGATCATAATGAATTGCCTAGTTGATATTATAATGAACAAATTAGACGGGCGTTTAACGCTAAAAGTGATTGTATTTTGTGCAAACAGGCTGTTGTTGAGCGGTTTTATGATACATATAATTAAAAACATGCTAAAACCTCACCCATCAAAATTTATGAAGTGATGACAATGACGTTAATCTTAAAATTAATTGCCGGTATATTGGCCGGTATTTTAGTGGGCTTATATGTTCCACTAACAGGTGTTGAACTCCTTTACACGGTAAAAGAAATAATTGGTCAGCTGATCACTTTTACTATTCCACTAATTATTTTATTTTTTATAGCATCAGGAATTGCAGGTTTACCAAAAGGTTCAGGCCATTTGTTAGGTAAAACCGTTGGTTTCGCCTACGGTTCGACCATTATTGCAGGCACATTAGCTGTGATGGTTGTTAGTGCAATTATTCCGTTATTTGATGGCGGTTTAACCTTTGAAGCTGAAATAGCAACCGAAGTGGCAAGTTTTATTGATTTAGAGATCCCACCATTGATGGGTGTTATGACCGCGCTTGCCACAGCGTTTGTGTTTGGCATCGGTATGAGCCAATTAGAGCTAGAGACCTTGAAAAAAGTATCGGATCAGGGCCGCGATGTGATTGATGGTTTGCTAGCAAAAGTTATTATTCCAGCATTACCGTTTTATATTGCAGGTGTGTTTGCTGAGATGACAGTTGCAGGCACTGTTGTTGATACCTTACAAACGTTTGGTGTGGTGTTGATTGCTGCATTAATAATGCATTGGGTATGGTTAAGTATTCTTTATATCGGTACGGGTATTTTATTAAAACGCAACCCAATTGAATTAATTAAAAATATGCTCCCAGCTTACTTTACAGCCTTAGGCACTATGTCAAGCGCTGCGACTATTCCAGTGTCTTTACGCTCAAGCAAAGCAAATAATGTAAAAGAAGATGTTGCTAACTTTACTGTACCTTTGTGTGCGACTATTCATCTATCTGGCTCAACGATCACTATCGTAACTTGCGCGATGGCGGTGATGTTTTTATCACCAAATATGGATGTACCATCATTATTTGGGATGTTGCCGTTTATTATGATGCTAGGTGTGGTAATGATTGCCGCGCCGGGTGCTCCGGGCGGGGCAGTCATGTCTGCGCTGGGTTTATTAACCAGCATGCTCGGTTTCAATGAAGGTGCTGTGGCACTCATGATAGCGCTTTATCTGGCTCAGGATAGTTTTGGCACAGCCTGTAATGTTACCGGTGATGGGGTAATTGCCTTGTGGGTTGACCGCTTCAGTGAAAAAACGCCATCTTAAATTAGTTATCTGAAACGATAATTGGGTTATCGTTTCAGATTTTCTGTGTTAGTGTGACGAATTAAATTGTCATACTGACATGCTGTTAGGTTATATGAGGGTGTCCCATTGATTAATGTACTTTTAGTTGATGACCATGAACTCGTACGAACGGGTATCAAACGTATTTTAGATGATGTTCGTGGGTTTAAAGTAATTGGTGAAGCTAAAACAGGTGAAGAAGCGGTACAGTTTTGCCGTCAGCATTCTCCTGATATTGTGCTAATGGACATGAATATGCCAGGTATTGGCGGATTAGAAGCGACCAAGAAAATTTGTCGCTATTGCCCTGATGTGAAAATTATTGTGTTAACTGTACATTGTGAAGACCCATTCCCAAGTAAAGTGATGCAAATTGGCGCTCATGGTTACTTAACCAAAGGGGCGGGCTCTGATGAAATGGTCAATGCAATTCGCGCAGTAAATGCAGGACAACGCTATATTGCACCAGAAATAGCTCAACAAATTGCCCTTGCGCAAGTGACGGGTCGTACTGATGAAAGTCCATTTCAGAGTTTATCTGAACGTGAATTACAGATCATGTTAATGATCACTAAAGGTGAAAAGGTGCAAGACATTGCCGAACGCCTTAATTTAAGTTCTAAAACAGTGAACAGTTATCGCTATAGAATGTTTGAAAAGCTGAATGTGGGTGGTGATGTTGAACTAACTCATTTGGCTATTCGTCATAAGATGATCGACATCGACAGCGCCCACTAGTGTTGCCCCATGGCAGAATTTGATCACGCCCATTTCTTAAAAACACTATCAAGCGAACCCGGCGTTTATCGGATGCTTGATAGTGATGATAAAGTTATTTATGTTGGTAAAGCTAAAAACCTTAAAAAACGTGTTAGTAGCTATTTTCGTAGCAATGTCACGGATGGCAAGACTCGCGCTTTAGTCAGTAACATTAGTGATATTGACATCACTTTAACCAATACTGAAACCGAAGCCTTACTGCTTGAAAATAACTTAATAAAAAAATATCAGCCACGTTACAATATTTTACTGCGTGATGATAAATCCTATCCGTATATTTTATTAACTGCTCACAAACATCCAAGACTTGCATTTCATCGCGGTAGCCGCAAAGTGAAAGGCGAGTATTTTGGGCCATTTCCAAGCGCTGGCGCTGTCTCTGAAAGTTTGCGGTTAATGCAGAAAATATTTCCTGTTCGTCAATGTGAAGATGCGTATTATCGCGTTCGCAGTCGACCTTGTTTGCAATTTCAGCTAAAACGTTGTTCTGCACCTTGCGTGAATGAAGTGAGTGACGATGAATACAATCAGCAAGTTGATTTTGTACGTAAATTTTTGACTGGCAAATCTCATGAAGTCATCGCAGCGTTGATCTCTAAAATGGAAGCTGCGAGCCACGCTTTGCAATTTGAATTGGCAGCTAAAGTACGCGATCAAATAATGCTACTGCGTAAAATGCAAGAGCAACAATCAATATCAGGTAATTATGCCGAAATGGATGTTGTGGGTTTTGCTCATTTAAATGGCCTTAATGGCATTCATTTGTTGATGATCCGCGATCATAAAGTACTCGGTAGCAAAACGTACTTTCCAAAAGTACCGAAAGATTCACAGCCACAAGAAATACTGGCTTCATTTCTTGGGCAATATTATTTAGCGCCAGGTGCAACAGGGCGAATTGCTAAAGAAGTTATTTTGCCATTTGCACTTGATGAAGTTGATGTACTCAGTGAAGCATTAAGCCAAGTGAGTGAACGCAAAGTAACTTTAAAAACAGTTACACGCGGTGAGCGTGCGCAATACTTACAGCTCGCTAATAAGAATGCGCTTAATAGTATTACCGTGAAGCAAAGCACTCAGGATTCGATTAATAAGCGTTACGCACAACTTAAAGCGACGTTAGGGCTTGATGATATTAATCGTATGGAATGTTTTGATATCAGCCATACAATGGGAGAAAACACAGTTGCCAGTTGTGTGGTGTTTGATTCGCAAGGACCGAATAATAAAGAATATCGACGCTTTAATGTCACAGGGATCACTGGAGGTGATGATTATGCTGCAATGGAGTTTGCGTTAAACAAGCGTTACAACAAGTTGGTTGACGAAGATAAAATTCCTGATGTGATTTTTATCGACGGTGGTAAAGGACAACTTTCTCGTGCCGAGCAGTACTTTGCTAATTGGCCACATGCAAAAATGCCGCTGTTAGTCGGTGTGGCAAAAGGCACCAGTCGTAGGCCAGGCCTTGAAACACTATTAATTGATGGTGGCCGGAAAACAATCCCAATGGATTCAGACGCACCAGCGCTACATTTGATCCAACATATTCGCGATGAATCACATCGCTTTGCTATTGCAGGGCACCGTAACAAGCGGCAAAAACAACGCACTCAATCACTATTAGAAGAGATAGGTGGTATCGGCTCGGTACGACGCCAAACATTATTAAAATTTTTAGGGGGCATGCAGGGAGTAAAAGCTGCTAATATAGATCAATTAAAGCAAGTACCCGGGATCAGCTCTGACATGGCTGAGAAGATATTTAACCATTTGCATGACAAGGGCTAGCCCTTCGTGCGAATATAGAAAAAAAGACATCCCCAAGTAGTTATGTGGAATATTCCAAACACACTCACAACATTTAGACTTTTTCTTATCCCCATTTTTTTGGTGGTATTTTATCTGCCTTATTCATGGGCTTTCTTTGCTGCAGCTTTTATTTTCTGGCTTGCATCGATCACTGATATTCTTGATGGCTATCTAGCGCGCAAGCTTGAGCAGTCTACGCCATTTGGTGCATTCTTAGATCCTGTTGCTGACAAAGTGATGGTGTGTACAGCATTGGTTGCTTTAGCTAGTTATTATCAATCAATGTATATGACTATTCCTGCTTTAATCATAATAAGCAGAGAAATTGTTATCTCAGCACTTCGAGAATGGATGGCAGAGCAAGGCAAGCGTGGTAATGTAGCTGTATCAAATATGGGTAAGTTTAAAACTGCTGCGCAAATGTTAGCTATTATTGGACTCATTTGGCAATACGATAGTTGGATGATGTACTTAAGTTATGGCTTACTTTACATTGCGACCTTCTTAACGGTTACTTCTATGCTGCAATATTTGATAGCAGCGTGGTCTGAATTGACTAAAAATTGACTCTAAACGTATAATAACGCACCGTTTTAGATAAAAAATAATCAAACAGTTCAAAACTAGCATTTTTTGTATTGACGCGTTTAATAATCTCTGTAGAATGCGTCCGTGTTGAGAGGGCATAGCCCCCTAGATAAACAAAGTGACACTGGTTAAGTTGCTAGAATGTTTTACCGCGACAAGGTTGCGATGAAACATATTAATACTTACATGCGTTATGCGGCACTAGCTCAGTTGGTAGAGCGCGACCTTGCCAAGGTCGAGGTCACGAGTTCGAGCCTCGTGTGCCGCTCCAGTTTATCAAAGGTTACCCAGTATTGAGGCGGAATGGCAGAGTGGCCATGCACCGGATTGCAAATCCGTTTACCCCGGTTCGACTCCGGGTTCCGCCTCCAATCAACACTCCACACGCTTTAATTAGCAAACTCGATGCCCGAGTGGTGGAATTGGTAGACACAAGGGATTTAAAATCCCTCGACTAACAAGTCGTGCCGGTTCAAGTCCGGCCTCGGGCACCACTTTGTGGTTTAGTTGCATATACCAAATGTAACTTTTAAAAATGTAGTAATTAGAATTAATATGATGCGGCACTAGCTCAGTTGGTAGAGCGCGACCTTGCCAAGGTCGAGGTCACGAGTTCGAGCCTCGTGTGCCGCTCCATATTAGTTTTATCCACTTGCTTTAAATAGCAAACTCGATGCCCGAGTGGTGGAATTGGTAGACACAAGGGATTTAAAATCCCTCGACTAACAAGTCGTGCCGGTTCAAGTCCGGCCTCGGGCACCACTTTAAATTACTCAACCAAGGTAATTTAAGGGCGATAAAAAATATTTCTTACAAAGAATTATATCTAATTATACGGCACTAGCTCAGTTGCCAGAACGTTTACCGCGACATAGTCGCGCACCAACGTACAAATTACTGACAAAGTTTTATGCGGCACTAGCTCAGTTGGTAGAGCGCGACCTTGCCAAGGTCGAGGTCACGAGTTCGAGCCTCGTGTGCCGCTCCAAATTATTTGTTACATTTAGGCGGAATGGCAGAGTGGCCATGCACCGGATTGCAAATCCGTTTACCCCGGTTCGACTCCGGGTTCCGCCTCCAAATAATTACTCCACACGCTTTAATTAGCAAACTCGATGCCCGAGTGGTGGAATTGGTAGACACAAGGGATTTAAAATCCCTCGACTAACAAGTCGTGCCGGTTCAAGTCCGGCCTCGGGCACCACTTTATATTCACTATTACTTAATTTATACCTACAGCGTAAAAAAACACACCCAAAATTGCTTATCTATCTATTAAATTAAACTTTCACCTTATAGCTTTTGTATGCGTTTAACTTTTATCCATAGCGCGTACGGACAATCTTAATACCAAAATATACGCAAATCACTTTGTTGATTGATGCCAGAGAAATTAGCTTAACTAACACTAATACCAATCTGCATAAAGATTAAGTAAATTTGATCCAATCTCTAGAGCATATAATTTTAACCGTATCAGGGACGGAGATGAATTTATTCCACGCTTGCGAAACCTGTTCGACTATTTCTTCATAACCACTAAATACACGATTAGATAGACAGTGTTGTCGTATCCAACTCAATTGTTAAGGTAGTTTGAAATCCATTTTTGACACTGCAGCGTGCTGTATTTGGCCGCTTAGCAATATTCGTTCTGTTTCCCCCCTCAAAGAATAATGAAACAGCAAGCAGGCGTATGCGTTTTCTTGCATTAGGCTCTTTACGTGATAAAACTAAAAGTTGTTTGGATTCTTTTAAGTTCAATTCAGTAAAAGTAGATAAGTATCTGTGCGCTAATTAGATCACATAATTTGGCAGATTGGTATAAAAAGCAGCAGGCTTTACTTTTGTGGTGACGCTTGATAAATGGCCAATGCTGAGAACAGTAAAGCGTCACTATGCCAATTGCAGCCGCATGCATACCCAATAGATTCAGAGCAACACTCCTGTGTGGCGCTTCGCTGAAGCATTGTTGAAGCATTGTTGAAGCATTGTTGAAGCTGTAGCCAGATTTATAAAGCACTCAATAAGGGCCGCGCTTTAGCGATGAATATATTAGACGCTTGTGATAGCAAATCTGAATAACTACTAAGGCATTATTATTTTGATCAAAAAAGGGAGCACATAGACTCCCTCTTTGATTGTAAATAAGCTTATTTACTTTTTATGCCAAATCCCTTTCGGGATGGTTTGATCAAGCTGAGTATTTTTGGTTGGATCAAATGTTGGTAATTTGCCAGCTTTGCGCTGTGTGGTGTAGTCGTTCGCAAGCCAGATCACCACGCCTGATAACATAAACAGTGCAATAACATTCACGATTGCCATGAGGCCCATCGAAATATCAGCTAAGGTCCAGATCAACCCCAGTTCACTCACAGAGCCAAACATCACCATACCTAATACTATAAGTCTAAAGATCAACATACCATGCTCATGATTATGCTCTAAGAATAATAGATTAGTTTCTGCGTATGAATAGTTAGCAACAATTGAGGTAAAAGCAAAGAATAATATAGCAATCGCAACAAAGATTGTGCCCCAGCTTCCAACATGTTCTTCAAGAGCAGCCTGAGTTAATGCAATACCAGTTACACCTGAGTCAGCTACTAATTGATCAGAGAGCAAAATCAGCGCGGCTGTTGCACTACATATAACAACCGTATCAATAAATACACCAAGCATTTGCACATAACCTTGTGAGGCAGGGTGGGGCGGATTTGGCGTCGCAGTCGCTGCCGCATTTGCTGCGCTACCCATACCTGCTTCATTTGAGAATAAGCCGCGCTTTATTCCTTGGATCATTGCTTGCATAACGCCATAACCAATCGCACCGGCACCCGCTTGCTCAATTCCAAATGCACTATTAATAATACGCATAAATACAGTCGGTAATTGCTCTGCATTAATAGCGCACACATATAAAGCTACAAGTAAGTAAGCTAATGCCATAAATGGTACAACCAACTCTGCAAAGCGAGAAATAGTTTTCAGGCCACCAAATATAATAATGCCAGAGCCAACGACTAGTACTAAACCAACAACATAGTTTGGAATGTCAAAAGCGACTTTAAATGCAGCGGCTATAGAGTTAGATTGCACTGCATTGAATACTAGGCCAAATGCCAATATCAAACAGAGTGAGAAAATCACCCCCATCCAACGTTTGCCCAAACCATATTCCATATAATAAGCAGGGCCTCCTCTGAAGTTACCATGTTCATCACGAATCTTATAAGCTTGAGCCAAAGTACTTTCTGCAAAACTCGTTGCCATACCTATTAAGGCAATTAGCCACATCCAGAAAATAGCCCCAGCACCACCTAAATACAGTGCAACAGCAACACCAGCCATATTTCCGGTACCAACACGTGCGGCTAAGGAAGTACAAAAAGCTTGGAAAGATGAAATACCGTTTTTATCACACTGACGAGAATTGAACATGACTTTAATCATGTGGGGGAATTGAACAAATTGAATGAACTTGAGTTTAATAGTAAAAAAGAGTCCTGCCGCTATTAATAGGTAGACGAGAATATGACCCCAAAGCAGCCCACTAATACTATTTATTATATCTATCATGTTATATGCCTAATGAACGAGTTTAAAAAACAGCGGGCAACTTACCATAAGCAAAGCAGATAGTTTAGTGAAACGATGAAAAAAACGAGGTTATCCACAGGCTTCTGTGGGTAAGGTGTCAGTTTCTTTTGGGTATCTTGAGGGTATAAAATAAATGCGAATTTAATGATAAAAACGCTTGCGTAAAATTCGCCGCGCCCTATAATGCGACCCCACTGAGACGGCAGACAGCAACGCTTAAGCTGCAAGAGTTAATCAGTTAGTCGAGTAAAACTTGAGTTTAGATTTTTAATAAAGTTTAAAATTAAGTGTTGACAAGAAAATAGGAAAGCGTAATATGCGCAGCCCTAGTGAGATAAAGTTTAACTTTAACCGCAACGTTCTTTAACAATATAAAGCAATCATCTGTGTGGGCACTCGTACAGATTGAGTTCTAACAGCCGAGCTTAACTTTCTTTTAGATAGCTAAGCAAGGCA
>NZ_JACJEY010000025.1:0-67504 GCF_014164295.1 Pseudoalteromonas sp. SG43-7 | reverse complement strand
GTTAGCGAGTTAGCAAGTTAGCGAGTTAGCAGCGCACACTGATATTTAATCATTTCACGTTAACTATAAAAAACTAAGGCGTAACATATAGTTACGCCCCAATCTGACTTCGTCCATAATAAGGCATCCATACCTACGCCGAAGCTACCATTTTTATCTATCCCCTGAACGGGTATATATCCAAATACACCCTCACATTGCATCTATGCAATATCCTACACATCCTAGTGTTATCCTCTTTGCCTACCTGGCCGTCCTGCGTTTCCAAACGCTCCTATTACTTCCTGTAATATAATCCTTTGGGCTATCCTTATCATTAGCTCCGCTAATGTACTGCATCCTCGCAGTGTCCTAACTCATCCTTGCATCCGTGTTAACTTGTCCATTTGCTTCCTGCTAAGCATCTTGCTTAATTGCCATAATCCGTTTCCTTGGCAGCAGCTCATTCATTGAGTCTGTGTCGTCTTGACAAAGTAAAGTTTAAAGCAAAATGGACTCAGCGGTAGTCATAAATAATAATAATTTTCATGTAACAAATTTGCAAAAACAATTTTTTTACTATAAAACAGTTTGTTACGATGAAATCAATCATGATCACAGCGATATAAAAGGCTTAAGCGCACGATAATGTGAGACATCTCCTACAGTGACATTTCCATTATGGCGCTTTATCTTAAATCAATGCTATTGAGCTGATTTAAATAGCAGTTCACCTTGTACATTGTTAAAAGTCAGTTGTTGTAAGTGCACAAAACCTTCACTGGCAAAAAACGCGGTATGTTTATCTTGGGTTACAAATACAGCCATACCCGATGCAGCTGGATTACCGCTAACTAAATCATTCAAGCCACGCAGTAGATGACGGCCGAGGCCTTCACCATGAAAATGAGGATCAACTGCGATAAAGGCTAAAAAATAGTAATTTCCTTGTGCTGCGAGCGCATTACGGATCGTTTGCTCTTTTTCAATTAATTGATTTGTTTGCAAATAGCCAGCACTAAGCATTAACTTTAAACGCCAGTGCCAATAGCGCTGTGCTTGCAGCTGACTTGATGATTCGAATACACACGCAACCGCTTTTAAACGATCATTTTTATATAAACCAATCAGCGGCTGTTTTTCTTGCCAAAAAGTACTGAGCTCTTCACGGATCAGAGCACGTAATTTTTTTTCATAAACGGCTTTATTCGCCTCACTATAATTGAGCATTGGTTGCAATAGCGGATCATCATGATAAGCTTGATAGATTAAGCTCGCAGCAATACTAATGTCTTCTGCAGCGATATATTGAACTCGAAATGTCTCATTTTCAGTCTCAACTGTCATAGCTAGTCCTTTTTATTATTTTGATTTTTGTACATCAACAACTATAGGTATATTCCTATCTGCGTTAAAAGGCAAATTCAGCGGGTGTTAAACTCTAACAACCCATCATAAAGTCCTATAACTGTTACCATCAAGGAGCATGACATGGATACCACTAAACACGATATCAATACATTATTCAAACAACTCGGCTTACCAAGCTCAGAGACTGAAATTGACACTTTCATTACTGCTCATTCATTACCTGCCACAACATTATTACAAGACGCCCCTTTTTGGGATCAAGCACAACAACATTTTATTGCTGAATCATTAGCAGAAGATGGTGATTGGAGTGAAGTGATTGACGAACTGGATGTACGTTTACGTCAGCAGTAAAAGTATTTGGCTACGGCCAACCACCTGTTATTATACCCGGCGCAGCACATGTTAGTGCTATGCCTTACTTTAAAGAGTTTAAAAATCGAATGAATGCTGTTGTTTTTGATGCAATTAAAGCCCTTCTTGATGAAGGCAAAATTCCTACTGTAGCTTTAACTAAAAGTAAACTGACACAACCTATTCCATTGCCTGTTATTATTGCTGCTGTTAGCCAATATAAAAATAACCCTGATTCTATCCATAATTTAGCAAAACAACCTCAGCAAAAAAGTGAGACTGTAGACAACTCTAGTCAACTTGATCGCATCGAAGCAAAACTAGACCGCTTACTGGCACTACTTGAAAAATAATAAATTAGAGATCCATCATGTTTGTTGTTGATTTAACGTTTGATTGTTACCAAGATACGACCCTTGAAAATGCCGAACAAGCGATAAACCGCTTAGTTAATGCACTGCGCTTTAATGGGCAAATAATGGGAGAAGAATTCCCAACAGTATTAAAAGATGGCTACTTTGTAACGCGTGTTATGTGCCCCACTGATGATGCAATGCACCCGCTGAACAACAGTCCATTTGTAAAACACAGCATTGATAAATTACATAGCGCTGGATTGCTGGCACCAAAAGTAAAAGTGATCGGCCAAGATATTCACTCTAATGGTGCAGATGAGTGTCATGAGCCGTCCAGCTATATTTTATATACAACCTATGTGCATACATGTAGTCCGCTGTATTGCGGTGATGATTTTTTACCCGTTCCGTTGTTTAAAATACCCGCGATTGCCAATGGTGATTATAAAACTTTAATAAAATGGCAAGAAGACTGGCAAGCTTGCGACCAAATTCAAATTAATGGTGCAACGCGTTGTGAATTTCCTGCATTAGATGAAATATCAAACATTGATAGCGATCTTTCTCGTCGCGGTAAAGATATTGCCAAACGTGTTAGCTTTTTAACTAAAAAGCCAGTTTATTATTATTTGTATCGGGTTGGTGGCAAAGACAAAGCATCTGAGCTTGAACGTAAATGCCCAGGCTGTAATAACGAGTGGAAGTTACCTGAATCATGGTTTGGCTTATTTGATTTTAGATGTGAACCATGTGGTTTAGTGTCTAATATATCGTGGGATTTTCAGTAATAAAACAAAAGGGAACTGCAGTTCCCTTTTTTAGCATTGTTATATTTCAAGTGCTGCAATAAACTCTCCAAGATTAGCCGCTAAGGTATGATGCGGTTTCTTTCCGACATACTCCAAACATACTTCACCTGAAGAAATTAATACTGATACTAATAAATCGTCTTGATCCGTTAAGCCTATAAATACCGTTGGCTCTTGCTTAAGCTTACGCTTCATCAATACATGCCCGGTTATATTTTGCTGCAGTAAATCAAAGTCATCTTCATTCCAAGCTTGCAGTAACTCCACGCTATGTTGGTTTATTTTGGCAGTAATTGCTCCTGCGAAAAACGCGCCATAATACTCATTCAGTGCTTGTGGAAACTCAACCTCAAGGGCTGCTGCTAAATCAGTTAAAGAGCCTGTAGGACTGCGACGCGTCGCCTGCCATTGGATCATACCATTTGCATCCGCACTGCCAACCTCACAAGGGCTTGACCAATCACTGTCGTGCTCAATACATGGTAATGAATCTGTCTGCTCTAACTGGCGCTGGGCAAATCGTTGATGAAGTTGTTCTAATTCTGTAGCAATACTCATACTGTGAAACTCATAAGCTTTAGGTATAATGGCGCTATTGTAACTATAAAAGACGTAACATGACAGATTACAGCAATTCACCTGAACTAAAAGGCAGCGTACTTGGCCAGTCAACCGAGTATGTAGATACCTACACACCGAGCTTATTGTTTCCGATCGCACGTAAACTTAACCGCGATGATTTAAACATTGATGAAAGTGCCTTACCCTTTAAAGGTCAAGATCTTTGGACTGGCTATGAGCTGTCGTGGTTAAACGCAAAAGGTAAACCTGTGGTTGCCGTGGCCACCTTTGAATTTCCTTGTCAAAGTAGCCATATCATTGAATCAAAGTCTTTTAAGTTATATTTAAATAGCTTTAATCAAAGCCGTTTTGATTCAATTGATGACGTACAGGCTATTCTAACTGCGGATCTATCGACAGCAGTAGCAAAGCCCGTCAATGTTACTTTGTACAGCCCGAGTGATTATAACTGTTTACCCTGTACGCCGTTGCCTGGTGAGTGCATTGACGACTTAGACATTGAAATTGATAACTACCATTTACATGCTAACTCTTTACAAGCGATCGCGACAAATACAGTGACTGAAACACTGCACAGTCACTTATTAAAATCTAATTGCTTGATCACCTCACAACCTGACTGGGCGAGTATTATTATTCGCTATACCGGTGAGCAAGTATGTAAAGAGTCTTTATTGCGGTATTTGATTTCTTTTCGTACTCATAATGAGTTTCATGAGCAATGTGTTGAGCGTATTTATTGTGACTTAATCACGCAATTGAAGATTACCAAGCTTGAAGTTTATGCCCGTTACACCCGACGTGGTGGCCTTGATATCAACCCATATCGATCCACAGATCACGATACAATACCATTTAACGTGAAAATAAACCGCCAATAATAGTCATTTTATTGTATAGAACCCCGAGCCCGCTCGGGGTTAATTTTCAACTCGCTAACTTTCTAGCTCACTAACTCTTTTAGTTGGTATTGACATACCGCATACATCAACATAATTAGGCGTTTCTACAAACCATGCTTCACTGCGATTTTGACGCGCTTTAATCAACATTTTAAAACTATTAGAATCTGTTTTTAGCATCTTAAATTGACTCAGGTCCTCTTTGCTTATATCAGCTAAAACTTGCAGATCCGTTATTGGATTAAATTTCTCTCCTGCTGTTTCTATGCGTGAGAGCAGATTAAAATGAGCCATGCCTTCTAGCACCCGGCCAAATACGGTAATATTTCTATCTAAGTAACGAGGTCCATGACCTAATGTGACATAAAACTCAGTGCCACCGCTGTTAATATCATTATCCCTTGCCATCGCAAATATACCGTTACAATGTACTTGCCAAGTTTGGGTTTGCGCTTCATTTTGTGCCACTGCAAAGCCATTTAAAAACCCCGTGATTGCAGCGTAACCATCTTCTCTATCCAGTTCGGTAATTTTAAGTGCCATTTTAGTCGCTAAATAAAACTCAGCAGGTACAGCTTTACTTGCAGTGTTAATTACTTTTTTACCACTGGCATCACCGCCTTGGGCTACAAAACCTTCCACAAAACGGTAAACACTCAAACCTCTATAAAAGCCTTCACGAGCAAGTTTTTTTATATTCTGTGTGTGTTTTGGTGCAAGTAATGGATTAAGTTCAATATACGCCGCGCCCGAAGGTAGAGTAATTTTAATGATATTATCAGTGTCTACCATTCGCCATTCTGATGCGCTTACATTACTCATTACATCACTGACTGTTGGTTGTTCAACCGTGTTTGCCACGCTTGTTTGACTCAAGATTAACGCAACCGCAGCTAAGCATGATTTTTTCAACATATCCCACAACTTTTTTTATTATTAGTGGTGCTACATTATTGGGTTAAGGTTTTTTTATCAAGCCAAAATTGTTGTTGCTGAATCGGCGCACTGCGCGGCAATAAGGGATTGCGAAGCTGAACAATTAGACGATTTTTTAAATTAGCTTGCGCAATAGTGATAGCAGACTTACTTAATACCAGTGCGAGTAACTCAGCAGGATAAGGATGACCTTCGGCTTAGCTAACACTTAATTGCGTGTTAGCTAAGCTACTAAAAGAACAAAATAAATAAGCTAAAATATAGGCTCTCAATGCATCATGACCATTAATCTAAATCGAATTTATAAAGAATATCAACATTTTGATACAGGCCACTGGTGATTTCAATGTATAACTGCGACAGTAACTGATAGCGTACAGCCACTTCACTAAGGGAGTCAAAAATCCCCACACTGTATTTCACTTGAATGCCTGGCGCAACGTAACCCGAAATTTCAACTTTGGTTTCCTCGCCGCTACCCTTAGAGCTCAAACTCACATCAGATAAACCAAACGTTTCACCAACTTTAGAAACCATTCCTTCGCTGCGGCTCACCCCTTGCGATAGCAACAACTGAGTTAACATCGCATCGGTTGAGCTATCACCTTCACCTAATGGTTGACCATTTAACAAGTAAGCGAGTGATTGTGCTTGATCCATTGCAGGCTCTGAAAACACTTTGAATACAGGCTGGTCGATATTGCCTGTTAAAGTGATCCCGGCAATAACATCATTAGCTGTATTGGCTGGATTACGGATCGCTTTAATATTTAAGTACGGCTTATCAATTGGGCCACTAAAACCAATTTGCCCGGTGCGAATTATCAAATCTTGACCAAATGAACGATATGTCCCTTGTCGTAAATTCAATTCACCGGTGGTGATCATTGGCGTTTGTTGATCCATTTTAATCGCTAAATCACCTTCAATTTTTGACTCCAAACCAAAAGATTTTATACGCACATCGTTTTCAACAATTAGCTTTAAGTTTATATCGTAATCAAAAGGCACTGCTTGCGTTTGCTTAGTCTGCTTATCAATAATAATCTCATCATCACTGACTCGCACAGCGCCTTCTGGTAACTCTTCGATTTCTATTCGACCATACGGGACAACCACTTGCCCTGCTAGTTTAAAAGCATTATCAACTAAACTTATTTTTAAGTCTGGGGAGATCTTAAAAATCACTCCTTGCTGCGCACGCACATAAAACTGCTCACCAAGTACCGCTAAGTTAACTGCAGGTTGAGTCCCTTGCCAATCAATATCACCGGTCAGTGCTAAGTCACCGCCTTCAGCATCTTTTAACTGACCCTCTAAGGTCGCTTTGGTTTTATCAAATGCGATACTAATATTTGAATCCACAATCGCGACTGGAAGTTGCTCGCCTTGTAAATTCACGTCGGAAATCTCAAGTTCACCATTTAACAATGGCGCACTGAGCGTGCCAGCTAACGCAATTTGCCCGCTAATACTGCCTTTTAATTGCTCTAGAGTACCCATAAAAGGCTGTAAATCGGTTAATAAAATCTTATCAATCATAAGTTGACCACGAAGCAATTGCTGACCAGTTAAATCTTCAGCATTGAGGTCAGCACTGATATCACCAATCACACTAGAACTTAGACGAGCCTGCAATTGTGCATTTTGTTGACCCGCGGTGGCGTTAAGCGAAAACGTTTCTATTGGTAAACGATAGCGCTTATCTTCATTTATAAGCGTAGCCGCCAAATCATGTGAGCTAATTGCTGCTGTTAAAGTTTGTAATTGAGTGTTTTGCCAATTCGCATTTAGTTGGCCGTTCAAGCCCCCTTCGGTAATAATATTCTCAGGTAATAAATGTTTTATTTCGGCTAGATCAAAATTATCCAGTTGCGCTTTAAACTGACCTTGTTGGTTAGTTTGGCTAAGCTGCTCAACGCAAAGTTTGCTATTGTCACTTTTCCAGCAATGTTGCTGCACCGAAAAATCGCCATTGTCGATATTAAATTCAATTGCAACCGCCGGTTGTGTGCTAACACGAATAACATTATCAGTAAGTAATACATCACTGACACGGCCTTGCCATACTTGATTAATAAATTTACCAGCAACTTCAAATTGAGCTTCTCCGTCAGCGGCATCTAAATTAAGTTGCAGTTGATGATCAGCTTTATCACCTGCAGCTGCTATAGTAAAACTGTTGATATGACGACCAGATACGCTCGCATCGGTGAGTTTTAAACTCACATTGGTTTGCCAATCAGCGGCATAATTAAAGTCTGTTTTGAGCGCTAAATGTTCAATCGCAATATCAGCAAAGCTTAAATGACTGATGCCAACATCTAAATTAACTATCGGCTCCAATCGTTGCCCAGTTATCGCAAGCTTACCTTCACCAACGCCGGTAAATTCGAGTTCATTTTGCTGCGCTTTATTTAAATGTAACAGCCCTTTAATATTCCACTGCTTAGTGATATCACCAGATAATGTAAGTTTATTTTCACCACTGGCAAGCTCAAACTTATCAATACTTGCATACAGTGAGTTATTTAAATCAAAGTCTGAGGCAAAGCTAAATGGTATATCGTTCAGCGTACCAGCTAGCTGAGTATTGGTCATTTTCAGCTGCCATTGCTGCTGCTTAGCACTGAAAACACCGTTAAATTGCCCTGAAAGATCACTTGTTAGCGCATCTGTTAGGTACTGGGCTTTCAAATGAGTTAATTGCCCTGAAAACTCACTATGGATACCTTCATCCCAACGCGCAGACGCTGTAATAGTGGCTTTACTCTCGTTCGCTAACAATGACAAGTCATCGACGTGGATCTGGGTTAGGCCACCTTTAAGAGAGGACTTTAACTGTACCTTTGGGTATGCCGCCAACTGACTTTGTGCTATTAGCTGTAACTTATAATCATCAGCATTACCTTTGCCAGTTAACTGCACATCACTAATCTCTAAAGCGTTGTTATCTACTTCAAGCTGCCACTGAGTAATATTTGCATTGACTGAAAAAGGAAAGTTTATCGTTTTTAAATCTGCGTTTATTTTTGCACTTAGCGGATATTGCCCTTGGGTGATTACATCTAATTGCAAATCGTGTAAATCACCATCCACAGCCAAACTGAGCTGATGCTCTGGATTGTTAAGAGTTATTTTTGCCGTAACCGGCGTATCATCAACTAAGGAGGCTTTTAATTGGCTACTCAAATGCCATTGCAAATAGTCAGCACTGAATGAAGGTAATATCAGTTGATTTTTTGCAATTGAGAAAGCACCTTTAATATCTGTAATTTCATGACTTTGCTCACCCTGTACAATCGTTACTTTCGATACCAATAATTGCTCAAGTGTTGCTGCAAGCGGCGAGCTAAAATGGATGTCAGGTAACGCCGCAAGTGCAGTTAGTGGTTCGCTAGGAGGTGATTGAGTCTCTTTGAGCAGCACATCAACTTGAGCAATTGAGAGTGATTTTAACGTCACAAGGGATTGCTCTGCCGAGGCTGACAGCGCAAATTTTGTCACTGTGACATCAGCGCTGGGATGAGCAAGCTTAAACGATGCAATTGCGATACGTTTAATCGAAATTGCTATCGGTAAACTGATTTCATCAGTACTACTGGCAACTGGCAGCTCTGGAACAGTCGCTTCATCATCAGCTAAATTTTGTGAAGTATCGGGCAATACCAGTGCCATGCTCTGCGCACTTATATTTTCGATGCAAATACCTTCACATCCCCACCAATATAGATCGATTTTTAGGTTTTTAGCATTAAAATCTAAGCCACCTTGTTGAAACCGCACATCAAATGAATCGTTATATAAAAAACGGCCATTGTTAATATCTATGTGTAAGCCATCGACTAGTTTGTTTGCGGTATAGGCAATCAACTGATTACCCGGTGCTGTAAATAATAAACAAAATACCAGCACGAATACCGAGGCAAGAAACACTGTGAGTGCGGTGATGATTTTTTTCATTCTTGACATTAAATTTCAGGCCCTATGGTAATACTTAATCGTGTACTGTTACTTTCTTTAGTGAGTCCCCACGCGTGATCAATTCTCACAGGGCCTACTGGTGTTAAATAACGAATACCAAACCCAGCCCCCACTTCTACACGGTCAGTAAAGTCATTGGTCGCTGTACCGCTGTCTACAAATAAGGCTGCTCGCCAACTTTCTGCAAACTGGTAATTATATTCAACAGTACCTGTAATTAGATATTTACCACCAATCAAACGACCGGCTTCATCTTCAGGTGATATTGATTGATATGCAAAACCACGTACGCTTTGATCACCACCAGCATAAAAACGCAGTGAAAATGGTACGTTATCAATATCATCAACCAACATTGCACCAATATTTGCTTTTAAAAAAATCAGATGTCGGTCAAGGTATGTTTGCAACCAAGCATTTTGTATCTGCATTCTGACGATATTAGTAGTTGAAAACATGTCCTTTAAGCCAAACTCTGCCGACACCAGCCATTGATATCCTGATGATGGTGTTGTGCCTCCCTCGGTAACTTTTTTAGCGTAACTGAGCCCGGGCATTAACATTTTTGAGCTTTGCTCTGTATCGCCAATTCGGTATGTTTCACGATCGCGGCGTAAAAAAGCGGTACGAACCCAGTTATCATTGGTCAACCATTGCCGTTGTAGTTGCCCTGTGAGAATTTTACTGTATACGTCGTTAGTTAACTCATCTTCTAACTTGTAACCAACAGAAAAACGCCATAAGTCATCATTTGGATCATCAACAGGGACAGTGTAACCAAGTGAAATATCTTGCTGACGCTGTGACACATTTAAGTTACTTTCAAGGTAGTGGCCATTTTCAGTGATCCAAGGCTTAGACCATTTAAAACGCACTTTGGGCCCCAGATCTGTACTGTAGCCGCCGCCTATTTCATAACTATTGGCAGGTTTGTGTAGCACGTCAACCCTAATAGGCACTTGCTTATTTGCACGATTAGAAATATCAGCGTAAACACGTACGCTGGCAAAATAAGGAGTGGTTGAAAGCGCTAAGTTATACTCAGATACCAAGGTTGCTTTATAAGCTTCACCTTGCTGAAATTTTGCAATAGAACGGATGTATTTTTCAGCTCGAGTTTCTTCACCTAAAACTAACTCACCAAATTGATAACGAACACCGGTGTCGATCGTTAGGATCACTTCAGCACTGTTATTCTTTAATGAAATTGCGAGTTGGTGTGCTAGCCATTTAACATCAAAATATCCTAACTCAAGCAATTGCCCTTCAATTTTTTTACGCGCCGCATCATAGTTACTGTGATTTAAAATATCCCCTTGATTTAAATTAATAGTGTTGATGCTATGCTTGAGTAGAGGGTCATCTTTACCATCACCTTGGACAGTAATACGTACGTCTGCAATTCGTGTTACAGGTCCGCGCTCAATAGTGGCCACTAAGGTTTGTGTTTCATTATTATAATTTAACTTAATGGTCGGTTTATAATAACCAAGTGCTTTTAAACTACTCGCCACTTGTTTTTTTGCATGACTTAACAAAGTACTGGTTGCATTGTCACCTTCTAATTGTTTTAAGTACAGCGCAACGTTTTTTTCAAGATCGCCCTTAATACCATTAATTTCATAACTAGTTACCACTTGCGCAGCTGCAAATACATGAAACGAAAAAAATAAAAATAAACCAACCGCAAAGCGAGTTAATATCCAACTAGGCAAGTAATTTCCTTACTTAAAAACAATTTACCGATAATTATTGAAATAGTACCATATTGAAGTCACTTCACGCAGTAACTCAAATGTGAAAATTAGTACGCTTATGTGCTTTATTTTGGTTACAATAGTCGATACTAATTTGAAATAATTTTATTGAGTTTTTAAATGCACTTTCCTGATGATGACAATGGCCAACTTTTAGCTGAAATCGCCGCTGCGGGTATAGATTTGGCCCAAATGCACAAAATTGATTTCTATATTTTATTTGAGCAAAAAGTAGATGCCGAAAAGTTTGCCACCGCGATAGCCAAAGATGAACTCTCCCCTGCCACCGAATTAGTGCAATGCACAGACACCGGTATTTGGGAAGTGGTAACTCAGGTCGAGATGGTGCCAGATCACACTTTACTTGGCCAAACAGAGCAATATTTAGAAAGTATTGCAAATGGCTATAACGGTTATGGTGATGGCTGGGGATTAATGGATGGCGACGACGCCTAAGTCTAAAATCAGTTAAGCTTATTAATAGCTTAGCTGATTTGCCTTTCTGAAGTTACCTTGATAATCAAATAGTTTATCGGCAACCTTCCAGCCATATTTTTTACTCTTTCTAGCAATAACAAAATCCGGTGCAACAAGCTGCATCTGTCCAGCAATAACTTGTCCAGCTGACTTATATTCTGTGGGTGTTTGACCATTAGCAGTACGCTGAGCAAATTGTTTATTAAACGCATAACGGGCGCCGGACTTTGAGAAATCATAAATTTCATCGCAACTAGCACCATCTTCATCATAATAAGTAACTTTAATAATATGTTCGTTATTTGCAAGGCTAACAACACTTAAACCACTGCAACGTAATACCAATGCATCTTTTAAATTTAATGCAGCACGTAGTTTATCATCAGGATCAGCCATTACCTCATGGCAAGACTGGCACTGACGTGCGGCAATATCATTTTGCGCACCACACGCTTCACATTCTTTAAAGCGAAAACGGTAATCACATTGCTCTTTTGAGCCATCATCATCTTCGAGTAAACCTTGGCAGCGACGGCCAAAATGCTCAATCACTTTACCTTGTGTATCGGTTTTTCCCCAAAATATATTGGCAAAACCACAACCCGGGCAAAGTACTTGTACAGGCTCGTTATCACTATCGCCTTTTTTACTTCCTACTTCGGGGTAAAATAAGTCAAAGCCATTACCTGCATAATCAATTACCAAACACTCGGTTTTCCCTTCGCTTAAACGCAGGCCTCGACCAACAATTTGTTGGTATAAACTAACCGACTCTGTCGGGCGTAAAATAGCAATAAAATCAACATGAGGCGCATCAAACCCGGTGGTGAGCACCGATACATTGACTAAATACTTTAGTCGGCGCTGCTTAAATTCCAAAATAATACGGTCACGTTCAGCGTTAGGAGTATCCCCGGTGATCAAAGCCGTTTGTTGTTCAGGCAAATAACCATAGACTTCTTTTGCATGCAATACGGTCGCAGCAAAAATCATGATCCCTTGGCGTTGCTCGCTGTACTGAATAACTTGCTGCATAATAGCTTTGGTTGCTCTGCTATGCTTTTCTAGCAACTGGTTCATATCATCGGCTGTATAGCGTCCGAAGGAATCACTTTGTAAAGAAGAAAAATCATAATGACTGATCGCCGCATCCACTTCCTTTGGCGCAGTCAAATAATGATGCTTGATCATATAACGCAGGGGTAGTTCAAAAATACATTCTCGAAATGGACTCGCTTTATCGCCTCGAACAAAACCATGATAATGGCGATAATAAACCCAGCCCATTCCCATACGATAAGGCGTAGCGGTAAGCCCAAGTACTTTTAACTGCGGATTATATGCTTTTAGCGCAACGATCACTTTTTGGTACTGGCTATCTTGCTCACCACTGACACGGTGACATTCATCTATGATCACTAACGAATAATGTTCGTTAAGTTGCTCAAGATTGCGTGACAGCGATTGGATACTGGCAAACGTTACTTGATGTAGCAATGACTTTTGTTTTAAACCCGCAGAAAAAATACTCGCCTGAAGGCCAAAGCTTTTATATTTTTCAGCATTTTGCTCAACAAGCTCTTTGACATGGGCAAGTACTAAAATTTTCTTTCTGGCAATTCGCGCTAACTCAGCGATCACCAAGCTTTTACCTGCACCCGTAGGTAATACAATTAAAGCAGGATCTGAGGTTTTACGAAAATGAGCGACAGTGCGATCAACCGCTTCTTGTTGATAGGGTCGTAGTACATACGTCATAGTGGCAACTTCGAAGGGGTCAACAAATAATGGGGGAATAACTATTTTATAAATAAAGAGGGGGTATACACCCCCTACAGTATTAAGCTAAGTGGTCGGTAAGTTCAACACCTTGGAATGCTTTAGGGCGTTTACCACGGCCAGTCCATTCAACAATTTCACCCTCAAACTCAATACGGTATTTAGGCATTACTTTTGTGCGTTTATCGTTGGCACCGTCTTGAAGATCATCAAGAGTAAGACCTTTTGCTTTTAACAGATCAAGTACTTCTTGTTTCGCTTGCTGCTGCTGCGTATATTTTGCAATCGCATCGCCAAGTAATGCCTGTGCTTTTTCTAAGTCTGATAGACTCGCTGATTTAATAAAAGCTTTAACTTCTTTCATTTTTTACTCACTAAGTTGTAAAGTTATAAATTAGATATGATTCAACTAAATTATAAGCCTATTCTTTAAAATAGGCCAAGCTGATTAAGCAGTTTTTAAGGATTTTATTTAAACTAAGATTAATCAATAAGATTAGTATAGTCATTTATTAAAGTTAAGTGGTTTATTATTCACTTTATCAGCGCTGAAAAATATACTTAACATGCTTAATTAACATAAATAGTATGTAATCGCTTTATTTTAAAACGAACGTTCATCTCAATATTTTCGCAATTACATAAATTCATTTGATCACTTTATAATACAACTACATCGACGTTATTAGCGTTTTAAACCGCCCCGCTAAACCAATATCATTAATGTTTTTTTCAAGACCAATAGAATAGGATTGCTTTTGGTCAGCCCAAGATAAACTCGTGTACACATTATCGCTATTGTCTTTAAGTACATAAAGGACCCCAGGGTTGCTATTTACATAATAATTCACCGCGTCCGCATCAATATATACGCCACTGCTTTGACTAAAACTAAACATTTTTATAATCACAGTACCAAACGTATCATTCTTGACAATCTGAGTTAACTGATCCCAACCGCTACCGGCAATAAAATTTCCGCCAACGGTTTTACTCATAACAGTAAATTCTTGTTGCAACAATATATTATCTAAAGCAACTGTGTCTCCTGCAAATTGCTCAGACAAATTAGTTTGGTCTGCGGTTGATTGCGCAGCCATGATTTCAGGTTTCAAGCTGTGCAGAAATAGTTCATGGCCATATTTTTGCTCTGCAATGACTTTATCAATATCTTTGATCTGAGATGTGTCGACTAACGCAAACCCATTCGTTTTCGTCTCTACAGCGAGCCGTATATAGTCTGTATCTTGAGCTGCATTAACTTTATCATGTTCGTGCAGTTCAATTGGCGTTTCTGTAAAAGAAAACACCTGAGCGCCCTGCTGTTGCGCTGCATGTTCTGCAAGAAAAGGATTAGAATTTAAATCGGGCTCATTAGCAAAAGCTACAACCGAGAATACAGCTATCATCGTTGCACTGAATATCACGTTACATTTTTTCATAATAGGCTCTTTATCCATAAAGAAGGCAATTAAGGGTGTTTAACTAACAATCAGTATAGTCGATTAAACACACAACTTGTACCTATATAATAAAATTATTCTTTTAATTTATATCTCGATGACGGTTATAAATAGCAGCCCTTATAGCGTGTACCTCCCCTTTTAAATTAAGCAACAACCACCTTACTTATATTTAAACAGATACAAAAAAGCCCTGTACGTGCAGGGCTTCAACCATCTGAATAATATTAGTTTAAATGCTAGGTACTAATTTAATTGCGCCCTGCTCTACTTTCATATCTAAAGGTAATTTACTTAATAGCGCAACCTTAGGATCATTCATATTTAATCTATAGACTGGGTTTACAGCTAAAAATCCGTTAATAACTTTCATTGCTTCATCATCAAGCACCGCTAGGTTTCCCTTAAAACCGCCCGCGTCGATAGTTGAATCAAGCAATTTTACATTCCGTAGAAATACCGCTTTTTTCTCACTATCATAAAATGGCGCACCTTCTATTTGCAGCTTCAGACGCACTGGGTATTTAAGTGCGAAAGCATTTATAACAGCACTCGAATCTGCACCTAATACGATTACATCACGATTATCAGGGCCGACATTCACGCTTAAATCATTCACATTAAACTGTACAGGTAACCCCATCAAGCTGACTTCTTCACTAAGTTTTGGTAATTGCTGGTTAAGTGCTGTTTCAATTTCGCTGCTAGTAAATGAATAAACAGATACGCCGTTCGTGGTGTTACAAGCAGAGAGTAATAAACAGCTAATTAATAAAATATACTTCATTGTTTTTCCTTTACTATAATATTATCGTCAAAAACCAAATAAAAACAAAAGCCGCACAACGGCGGCTTTATTTAATCTGCGGCGCCCTAGATTATTTAAATGCTAAATACCGCTTTTAAACGTCCTAGTGTGTCAGCATCAACTGAACCTTGAGCCAGAGCCAATAACTGTTTTAAGTAATAATGTAGATCAGCTTGTTCACCGCGATGCTTATCGTCAAGCATTGCAACCTGCTCAGCCATACGAGGTGCTCCCTCAGGACTGGCAACATTAGCTAGAATTTCCATTCTTAACATCAGTTGCGTAATGGTTAAATGCGTATCAGCACACCCTTGCCATTGTGCAGGTATTGCTTGCTGGTTTTCAAGCGCACTAAATAAAGCGCTAAAATCAGCCTGTGCTGCTTGTTCTGTCAGCACGGCTAATTTACCATCAATGTTAGCTAATAGCTTTTGCATGCGGTTATTTAATTCTTTGCTCCCTTCAAGCACAATTAGCTTAGTGCGTAAATCTAGTAATTGCGCTTTTTGATTAACCGCTGGTAATGCGTCTTCAAGTTCACTCAGTTGTGCTGCGATAACTGCGTTGTCGGCGGCTTGTTGCTGTTTATGCTGAGCAAACTCCTCACTGCGTTTAGCAAATGTCACATCGTTGTATTGACGGAATTTTTGCCATAATGCATTTTCAGCTTTTACACCCGCAAAGCCTATTCCCTGCCACTGCTGTTGCAGCTCTTTGAGCTGCTGACAAGCATCAGCTAAGTCTTCACTTACTGATAATTGCTGTGCTTGTTCAACGAGTGCATTTTTTGCTGCCGCGTTGCTTTTATGAAACGCATTCAACGCATTGAATACTTGCTGTTGCTGCGCTTTATATTGTGTTTGCAAAGCACGGTATACTTTTGGCTCTACATTACCCGCATTACGCCATACTTTATTGATACGATTGTATTGGCTTTCAAACTCTTTCCAATCAAACTCATCGCTCGTCGTATCAGTATCAGCCAATGATTTCATCTGAGTGATAATCGCTTCGCGTTCAAGTTTCGTCGTTTCGCGCTGTTGTTCAAGTTGCGCAAAATGTTCACGACATGGTGCAAATAATAGCTCTATCTTGTCATCAAACTCTTTACCTTGCGCCTGCTCTTGCTCGGTATCTAAACGTCCAAGCTCATTCCAACGACGGCGTAATGTTTTCACTTCGTTTGCACGCGCCTTGGCATCTGTGCAAGGTTGATTGAGCAAACTGGTAATTTCAGTTAGTAGCTCTTCACGCTTAGGGGCAGACGCATACTTTTGCCAATCACGAGCATTTTCTAACTGCTGCTCAAGATCTGCTTTGACTTTTTCAAGACTTTGCTGACTAACTGGAGTTAACGTTTCATACAGCTCAATAAAGCCTTTAAACACACCAAATGCAACATTAAAACGGCCTTGTTCAATAAGGCGCTGAACATCGCGTCCTTTGCGAGTAGCTTGTTGCTGATTTTTTGTTAATGTATCACTAATAGGTGCAACAGCTTTATTCCAGCGTTGTTGTTGCTCATTTAATTGTGCTTTAAAAGGCCCTTGTAACGGCTTAGGTAACTGAGCTAAAGATGCATTCGCCGCTTTATACGTCTGCTTAAATTGGCGATTAGCCTCATCATAATTTGCTTGGTCAATATCGTCAGTGTTGATACTGCTCAATTCTTTTAATGAAGTTTTAAAAACCCTGATCGCTTCACTAAGCTCTGGTAATTTAGCTACTTGCTTAAACAAACTTGTTAATCTGCCAGTCACTTGGTTTTTTTGCCCGCCGTCTTGCAGTTCGCTTTGTGTCAGTGTTTCCTGTGCTTGTGCAACTTTAGCTTCCAACCAATCTTGTTGTATTTGCTCTGGTGTTTCTAAGCCAACTTGTAGCGCATTTTCAATTTCATCACTTAACGCTTCTAAATTTGCCAACGCCAATAATTGTCGTTGCTGCTGAGCTAACCGTTGTTGTTGTTGCTCATGAACAGCTTGTAATTGACTAACTAACTCATTTAATTTTTCGGTTAGTACGATGTATTTATTTGCAACCGTCTCGCGTTGTTCTGGATTTAACCAGGTTAGATCAAGTGCCTGCCATTGCTGGGTTAACTCACCATATTGTTGAGTAACAAGCGCATAGTCTTGTTTTTCACGTAATGCATTAAGTTTTGCCAAAATAACACGAGTATCATTTTGTACTTTTAATGGCATTTCAATTGCTAAACGCTCATTTTCTATATGCGTCTCAAGGGTTAATTTTGCCTCATCATGTGCATGCTTAACTAAGCTTTTCACTAATTGATGGGTGATCACTTGCTCAACAAGGTGCACTTGTAGTTCGCTTGAACCTTCTTTGAACGCCTTTTCAACTAACTTAGGATTAGCCAAACGTTTTAATAGCTTCGCTCTTACTTGCAGTTCTTTTTCTGCAAATGCAAGTTTTTCAAGCGTTTTTACCGGAGCAAAACGCTCTATGTATTCGTTTTTAATGTGGCTAGATAAGTTACTTTCATCACTCAGTACGGCATTTGATATATGCTGTTCTGCTAATTCTTTTAAACTTTGATCTTGTTTATACGCCTGCCACCACAGCACTAAATCATTGACTTTATTAAGCGCTTTTTTACGGATCTCTGCTGAACTATCTTCCAGAGCTAATGCATTTAAAATCGTCGCATCACGCTCTACATCTAGCTTTTCAATTGCCTCTAAACGTACTTGTTGCTTCGGGTGCTTCCACTTCGGGGTAAAAAGGTGTTTAAAGATCATGTTCACTAAACCTTGCTATTTCGTTGTCTGCGGTAAATTCTTTTTGCAATTGTGCTTTGGTTTTTTGCACCATTTCACCATTAGAACCGATGGTGAATTGCTCATTTGTTTGCGCTACTTTTGCTTGGTAAAGCATGACTAATTGCACTGTCTGCTGCTTTTGCTCGTCACTGAGTACCGTGCCATCAGGCCACTTACCTGTTGCGGCACCATACTGGAGGCGTTCGAATAATTCTGGGGTAATTGTTTTTACGAGATTATCGATGTTCATGTCATTTTTTCTTTTTTAAAGTCACTAAAATAACGCGGTTTATTAAATACCAAATACAACCGATTGCAATGGCTGCGGAGCATGCGTACCACGATGGAGTTTCAGGTTCTGGATGTAAAAAGTATAAACTAAAGAATCCACCTAAAAATATCAGTAAAGCAAAAAAAGAATGATTCATAAACATTTGTTGTTTTTGAATGCGTTTTTCGCGCGCTAGCTGTTGACGTTGTTCATCATCAAGCTGCGCTACATTATTCTCACAGTGAGGGCACTGTTGGTGTTTATCGGATATTGACTTATTACAACTAGGACAACGAACAATTGCCATATCTTTCTCCATACTTCGCATAAAAATCTACGCATAAAAAAGGCGCCTTGCGGCGCCCTTTATTGTACGTGTTTTATTTGTCGTTGTCTTTTTTCAATTGCAGCCAATAGCTGAGATCCGAAAAACAACGAGTATCTAATTTTTACAATAACCAAAACATCTCTGATTACACCACTCAATCCTATAAGTGAGAGTCTTTTGATTGTTTTGCGAGACGCTTTTCCCAAAAAGTAGCGTTTTTGATCCCTAACTTAACAGGGTCAAATGTGATATCCCCGCCTTTTTTCTTCTGATCTTCGTAATCGCGCAAACATAATAGCGCAGGTCTAGCCACAAAGAATATTGATAAAATGCCCAATATATTTATCCAAGCCATTAAACCTACACCAATGTCACCAATACTCCAGATATAACCAGAGCTGTTTACCATGCCATATGACACCATAAACATAATCACAAATTTCACCATCACAAGCGGAATAGTACCTTTAAAATAACGATTTAAATATGCGATATTGGTTTCAGCAATATAATAATAAGCAAGTATTGTAGTAAAAGCGAAGAAGAACAATGCAATTCCAACAAATGCTTCACCAAAACCACCAAACACGCTGAATAAAGCCATTTGCGTGAAAGCAGCTGAACCAACTTCAGTTGCAGCATCAACGTTTTGTACAATAAATTGCCCTGCAGGTAATTCACCCACTACATTGTATTGCTGGGTAATTAAAATCATTAATGCTGTCGCAGTACAAACAAAAATAGTATCAACATAAACAGAAAAAGCTTGCACTAAACCTTGTTGGGCTGGGTGATCAACTTCAGCCGCTGCAGCTGCATGCGGTCCGGTACCTTGACCAGCTTCGTTAGAATAAATACCACGTTTTACACCCCAACCAATAGCGGCACCAAAACCGGCCTGTGCGGTAAACGCATCTGTTATGATTAAAGAGAAGATATCAGGTACTTTATCGATATTTAAAAATACCACGATTAAAGCTAATACTATGTAGCCTAACGCCATAAATGGCACCACAATTTGAGTAAAGTTAGCAATACGCTTAATACCACCGAAGATAATAAACGCTAAAACAATAAGAATAATTGCCAAAGCAACCAATTTAAAGCTACCAACTTCACCAAAACTCGTTGAAACCATAGTGCCATCACCAAACACTTGGGTAAACGCGTTGCCAACTGCATTGGCTTGCACGCCCGGCAGAAAAACACCACATGCAATAATTGCCGACACGGCAAATAAAATCGCCAGCCATTTTTGTTCTAAACAGCGATCAAAATAATATGCTGGGCCGCCGCGATATTGGCCATCTTCTTCTGTTTTATAAATTTGCCCTAATGTAGATTCGGCGTACGCGGTACTTGCCCCTAGAAAAGCCACTATCCACATCCAAAAAATAGCACCAGGGCCACCAAAGCCAATTGCTGCCGCTACACCGGCTATATTACCAACCCCTACTCGTCCAGATAACGACACAGCCAATGCTTGAAAAGATGAGATCCCTTTATCTGAGGTGTTAGGGCTAAATAGTAATTTGCACATTTCTTTAAAATGTCTAACTTGAGCAAATCGGGTTAATACAGAATAGAACAAGCCTGCGCCTAGGCATAAATAGATGAGTGCATTACTCCAAACAACATCATTAACAGCGCTTACAAAAGCTTCCATGGATATCCTCTATAGTTATATTTATTATTTTCTAGTTACGATACTCTGCTGTAGCTAATCAGAATGCGCGACATATGGCTATGGGAAATAAGGTAACAACATTACTACCTCCCCTGCAACTTTTTGAATATTAACTTAAACGATCTAAGTTTGTTAACACTTAATTTTCAAAACAACTACTTGTAAAACTTAATTAACCCTACGTGGTTTTATGCAGGTAACTTAAATATACGGCTCGAACAGAGCTTGGAAAAGATTTAAGTAACACATTAAACAAATATCATCGCTTTATTAGCGTCGCTAATGCCATTCATCGCGATTAAAAAAACTAAGGGCATCGATATAAATGATGCCCTTAGTACAAACGCTTTATCTTAATTTATCTACTACGTTAACAATCGCAGCCAAGGTGTCTTGGCCAAATTGATATGAACGGCGATCTGACCAGCCATAATCAGGATCTGGTAAACCATCGTTATCCTTAAATGGCATTTCAACCGTATAAGCAAGCGCTTTAAATTCTTCTGCAACAGCTGATGACCCCACCGTTAGATTGGCTTGACCTGGCTCATCTTTCGGGTAACCGTGGACATCTTGAAACTCAGGAGTCACTATGTGCAATGCCGCTTTAAAACTGTCTTCTAAGTCTTTTAAGCGTGCATCATAGCTTGGGATACCTTCACTACCGGCTACAAAGTTATATGGAATCGCTTCATCTCCGTGAATATCAAGGTGCATATCAACACCGGTCTCACGCATTTTATTTAGCACTAAATATACTTCTGGGCTATTTTCCATGCTTGGAGTTTGCCATTCACGATTTAAGTTAACTCCTTTTGCGTTAGTACGTAAATGCCCGCGAGCGCTGCCATCAGGGTTCATGTTCGGTACGATGTAAAATACCGCTTTTGATAACAATGCAGCTGCATGTGGATCTTCATCATCTAATAACTTATGTAATACACCTTCAACAAACCATTCGGCCATCGTTTCGCCAGGATGTTGACGGGCTGTTATCCAAATAGTTTTCTTATTTTCATCACTTTCGCCACCAATGCGCAGTACGCTCATATCACGGCCATCAAGTGTTTCACCTAAGGTTTCAAGCTGACAGGCTTCTTGGCTTTGTGCCCATGTGATTAGATCTAAGTGACGCTCGTAGCTATATGGTGCAAAGTAAGCAAAATAAACACAGCCACATTCTGGCTCAATCTCAAATGATAACGTGCCATCAGCATAGTTTGAAGGAACACGAAACCAGGTTTGGCGATCATATGATGCAACTGCCTGATAACCTTCCCAGCCGTCAGGATAAGCTGAATTTTCAAGGTTATTGATATGTAATTTATGGCTTTGAAAAGGTGTTGTTTCTAAACGGAAATGGAACCACTGAAAAAAATCAGATAAATGATCTTTATTGATCTCAAGCTGAATATTAAGTGGATCGGTCGCGGCAATGACCTTGATATTGCCACTGTCAAAATTACTGGTGATTTTCATTTTATTAAACCTATATATGAAAAATTAATCGCTAACTCATCGCTTGTTAGTTAGAAATTAAATAACGCCTCACTATAATGGACGCATTGTTATTAAAATGTAGCAAACTGGATACAGCCTACCACATGGCTTGGGTTTTGAAAAAACATTCATGACTAAAAAAGCCAGCGAATGCTGGCTTTTTGTAAAGATTTTTAAGCTATTACCAATTAACGTGGCAAGCTTGGGAATGAAACCTCGGCCATATCGCGCATACAACGCACAACTTGGCAGCTGTAACCAAACTCATTATCGTACCAAACATAAAGTACAATACGGTTGTCATCAACGATAGTGGCGGTTGAATCAACTACACCCGCATAACGACTGCCGACTAAATCGGTAGACACAATCTCAGTAGAGGCCGTGTAATCAATTTGGTCGCGTAACTCTGAATGCAGAGCAGCATGGCGTAAGAACGAGTTTAACTCCTCAACCGTGGTGCTGGTCGCAAGGTTTAAGTTCAAAATAGCCAGAGACACATTCGGTGTAGGTACACGGATTGCGTTACCCGTTAATTTGCCTTCAAGTTCTGGTAATGCTTTTGAAACAGCTTTAGCTGCGCCAGTCTCAGTGATCACCATATTAAGTGCTGCGGCACGGCCACGACGATCTGCTTTGTGGTAGTTATCAATCAAATTTTGGTCATTAGTGTACGAGTGAACTGTTTCAACGTGACCATTGTTAATACCAAACTTATCATTAAGTGCTTTTAATGTTGGTGTGATTGCGTTGGTAGTACAGCTTGCTGCACAAACAATTTTATCTTCCGGTTTGATATCGTGGTTATTAACACCATATACGATGTTTTTGATATTGCCTTTCGCCGGTGCTGTTAATAGTACTTTTGCAGCGCCTTTTGATTTTAAATGTAAGCCAAGGCCAGCTTCGTCTTTCCAGATCCCCGTATTATCGACGATCAATGCGTTTTCAATACCATATGCTGTGTAGTCAATTTCATCTGGAGAGTTAGCATAGATCACCTGAATGTAGCTACCATTGGCTTTTATTGCATTACGTTCTTTATCAATGGTGATTGAACCATTGAAAGGACCATGAATTGAATCACGACGTAATAGGCTAGCACGCTTTTCAAGGTCGCCGTCTTTACCACCACGAACAACGATTGCACGTAAGCGTAAATCCGCATAAGGACCTGATTTTTCAATTAACAAACGCGCTAGTAAACGACCGATACGACCAAAACCATATAACACTACATCGCGTGGCTCTTTGGCTTGTGAGTTTACAATTTCAGCTAACTCGTCGTTTAAATACTCTTCGATAGAACGACCATTTGCAACATCGTTAAATAAATAACCATAAGCCAGTTTACCAATATCGATACGGGCAGAGTTTAAATCCATTTTGCTAATAGCTTCTAAAAACGGAAAGCTTTCGCGTAAACGTAGTTTAGTACCTTCAAACTGTGCCACTGTTTTGTGAGATTTGATGATATCAATTGTACTGGCATTGACGAGAGGACGGCCATATACCGCGATTTCAATACCACGATTACGATAAAGCTTACCAATGATAGGTTGCATGCTTTCTGCGTAATCTTGGCGTTCTTGCCAACTATTTGTGTATTCTAACTCGTGAGATGAGGTCATTTTATTTACCTAATTAAACAATTTTTGAACGGATAGCCATAAGACGTATTGAATTTTGAGAGCAACACGCCTCAGTGGGCTTCGCTATTCTAATTTAAACTAACTTTATTCTCCACTGTTAGAGATCAATTCATTACGCTAGAATAACAAGGTAATTATTAAGGTGAGGTTAAGGGATGTTACTAAGAGCAAGTGTTTTACTGAGTTTGTTGGCATTAACTGGGTGTGAAGAACCGTTGACACTTGCAAAGGTGTGTAAAGAAACCCCAGGTTTATGTAATGATTTAAATACCGATAGTCACTGTAAAGCACAGCGTGCTGATGTGATCATGGCGCGTTACCATGAATACAAACAACCGACTGACGATAACAAATATTTATTATTAAAGGGTTTTGAAAAATACGATAGATGCGTATCGCTGGCGGCAAAAATTGAGCATATCAAGTTAAAAGAAAAAACCACCTCCCGCGTTGAAGCGCATTTAACCAGTATCAAGGAAATGACACGGTTATTTCAAGATACCAAAAATACTAACCACCCTGGGTTGTTGTATTATCACTGGTCACGCAATAATGACCAATCAGCCCTGACTAAATTACTTGCGCTTGAAAACGATCCTAGTGTCACTGAGGACGCTGAAATCCAGTTTTTCTTAGCCAGCTACTATATTAAGTTTGATGAAGATAAGACCATAGACTTACTGTATAAAACGTTAGAGCTAAACAAAGCTGAGCAAACTCCAAACCCCGAAATATTCACCACATTGACCAGTTTGTTTTATAAGCAGGAAAAATATAAGCATGCCTATACTTTTGCAAAAATTGCGCAGCTTTCTGGGATAACCAATGTTGAAATATTCCCAATTGAACAGCAGCTAACAGCAACAGGAAAAAGTCTCAGCGGATTAGATACCCTCGCACAGCAAACCTACGACAGTATTCAAGCTGGGCAGTTTGTTTCACCACGGGATTTTTAATCGCGTTCAAACTTAGTTTATAGAAAAGAAAAAGGCAGCTGACGCTGCCTTTTTTAATTTATTTGCTCGTACCAACTTCAACACGAGTTTTGAGCTTTTGACCAGGTCGAAAGGTGACGACGCGTCGTGCCGAAATAGGGATATCTTCCCCAGTTTTCGGGTTACGGCCAGGCCTTTCTTTCTTGTCACGAAGATCAAAGTTACCAAATCCAGAGAGCTTAACCTGCTCGCCTTTTTCAAGCGCTGAGCGGATTTCTTCAAAAAACGCTTCAACTAAATCTTTGGCATCCTTTTTATTGATCCCCAATTTTTCAAATAGGTGTTCAGCTATGTCGGCTTTAGTAAGCGCCATATCTAGTCCCTCAACGATGCATTAAACTGTTCGGCCAGTGCGGCCACCACGTTATCAACTACTAGATTGATATCTTTCTCTTCGAGTGTTCTATCAACCGCTTGCAGTGTTAGAGCAATCGCCAAACTCTTATAATTTGGCTCAATACCTTTGCCCTTATACACATCGAATAAGTTTAGGTCAACCAATTGATTTCCGCCAACTTTTTCTATCACTGATAAAATGTCGCCAGATTTCACCTGATCTTCCACTAAAATAGCGATGTCGCGGCGGTTTGAAGGGAACTTCGAAACCCCTACAGCCTCTGGTAAATTTCTTTTTTCAATGGCTGTCATTTCAATTTCAAACACGTAAGTCGCATTATTGATATCTAACGATTTTTGTACTTGAGGATGAATAGCACCAAAGAAACCGACCTTTTTACCTTCAACATAAATCACCGCAGATTGGCCCGGATGTAAGCCATCTGATTGCTCTGCTTTGATTTCAAAACGCGTTATATCATTGGTTAATGAAAGTAATGCTTCAACGTCACCTTTTAAGTCATAAAAATCAACGGTGCGCTTTTCTTCAACCCAATGTTCACCATGTGCCAGACCAGTAATAGCACCACCGATAACTGCAACTTGGTTTACGCCATTCTCTGCGTTTTCATCACGTAGAAATTTAAGGCCATGCTCAAATAAACGAATACGTGGCTGCTGGCGGTTTTGGTTATACATTACTGATGCAAGTAAACCTGGCATAAGGCTCACACGCATTGCCGACATTTCAATCGAAATTGGATGTGGCAAAATAAGCGCGTCACTGTCTGGGTGTAAAATAGCCTGTGCTTTAGGATCAACAAAGCTGTAAGTGATCGCTTCTTGATAACCACGAGTCACTAACGTATTGCGAAATTTGCTCACTGCAATATTGGCTTCGTTATGAGTGGTCATTTTTAATTTAGCAGTCGGAGCTACGTTTGGAATACTGTTGTAACCATATACGCGAGCAACTTCTTCAATTAGATCTTCTTCGATACGAATATCAAAACGGTAGCTTGGTACATCTGCACTCCACACACCATCGACAATTTTCACATCAAGCCCTAAACGGGTTAAAATGTCGGTTACTTTCGCATCTTCAATATGATGACCAATAACACGGTCTAAACGCGCACGACGAAGACGCACTTCAGTGACCTTAGGAAGCTTATCTTTTGCAACAGCTTCAACTACAGGGCCTGCTTGACCGCCTACAATCTCAAGTAACAACGCAGTTGCACGTTCTATTGCATCATGTTGCAGCGCAAAATCCACACCACGTTCATAACGATGCGATGCATCTGTGTGTAAACCATAGCTACGGGCTTGCCCTGCGATAGCAACTGGATTAAAAAACGCACTTTCTAATAGAATATCCGTTGTTTGCTCGGTAACGCCTGATTGCTCACCGCCAAAGATACCGGCAATCGCCAGCGCTTTGTTATGGTCGGCTATTACTAAGGTAGATTCATTCAACTTAGCAGTATTACCATCTAGTAATACCAGCTCTTCACCAGCATGGGCGCTACGTACTTTGATACCGCCTTCAATCGCATTTAAATCAAAAGCATGCATTGGATGGCCAAGTTCAAGTAACACATAGTTAGTTACATCAACCACAGGGTCAATTGCGCGCACGCCACTACGACGAAGCTTCTCAACCATCCAAAGTGGTGTTGTGGCGTCAAGGTTGATGCCTTTGATCACACGCCCTAAATAACGTGGGCAGGCTTCATCGTTTACTAGTTCAATTGATACTTTATCATCAATAGTTGCTGCAACCGCTGGTATCTCTAGGGCTTTAACATCAATACTGTTAAGTACGCCCACTTCACGAGCGATGCCTTTAATACCTAAACAGTCACCACGATTCGGGGTTAAATCAACATCAATAATGTTGTCATCAAGGCTTAAGTATTCACGTAAGTCTGTGCCCACTGGTGCATCAAGTGGCAACTCCATGATACCGTCGCCTTCTTCGCTAATACCCAGCTCCACGAATGCACACAGCATGCCGTGAGACGGTTGACCACGTAGTTTGGCTTTTTTAATTTTAAAATCGCCCGGTAATACAGCGCCAACCATAGCTACTGCAACTTTGATACCTAAACGGCAATTTGGCGCACCACATACAATATCTAATAGCTCATCGCCACCGACATTGATTTTAGTTACACGTAGTTTATCTGCATCAGGATGCTGACCACATTCAACTACTTCACCGACAACAACGCCAGAGAATTCTGCAGCAGCGGGCTCTACACCATCTACCTCAAGGCCGGCCATCGATAACTGTTCCGAAAGAGCCTGCGTGTCAATTGCAGGATTAACCCACTCTCTTAACCACTTTTCACTAAATTTCATGTTATTTCTTCACTCTTAACGGAACTGATTAAGGAATTTCAAATCGTTTTCGAAAAACGCACGTAAGTCATTTACACCATAACGCAGCATGGTTAAACGCTCTACACCCATACCAAAGGCAAAACCAGTGTATTTTTCTGGATCAATTCCCACTGATTTAAGCACGTTAGGGTGCACCATTCCGCAACCTAATACTTCTAACCATTTTCCGTCTTTACCCATCACATCAACTTCCGCTGAAGGCTCTGTAAATGGGAAAAATGAAGGACGGAAACGAATTTCCATATCTTCTTCAAAAAAGTTACGCAAGAAATCGTGCAAAATACCTTTAAGCTCAGTAAAGCTTACATCAGTATCAACCATCAACCCTTCAACCTGATGGAACATCGGCGTATGTGTTTGGTCGTAATCGTTACGGTATACACGCCCTGGAGAAATAATACGCAGCGGCGGTTGCTCAGCTTCCATGGTGCGAATTTGCACACCACTGGTTTGCGTACGCAACACCAGTTTTGGATTAAAGTAAAAGGTATCGTGATCAGCACGCGCTGGGTGATGCTCAGGAATATTTAGCGCGTCGAAGTTATGAAAATCATCTTCTACTTCTGGGCCAGATTTAACCGCAAAACCTAATTCGCCAAAAAAGCTCTCAATCCGCTCAATGGTACGCGTCACTGGGTGTAAACCACCTGTTGGCATAACACGACCGGGTAATGTTACATCGATTGTTTCAGCGGCTAATTTCTCTTCAAGGGCTTTGCTTGCTAATAATTCGCGCTTGTCGTTAATCGCAACTTGTACATCTTGCTTAGCTTGGTTAATTACTTGGCCTGCTTCTTTGCGTTCTTCAGGGGCAATTTTACCAAGGGTTTTTAATAGATTCGTGATTTCGCCTTTTTTACCAAGGTAGTTAACCCTGATATCTTCAAGCTGCGCGATTTCACTGGCACTGGCGACCGCCTCAAGTGCTTGCGCTAATATATTTTCTAAGTTCATTCGATACCTGATCTGTCACAGAAGGTGATTTAAGTAATAGCTAATGATAACTGAAAGCAATGGCTAGATTCCAGACCTTATACCAATCTTATTGAATTCTTTCCCATTCTGGTTAAGTAAAATGGGAAGTTAGACGATTTTGTAGAGAAAACTAGAGTTTTAGAGTGGATTTTATGAAAGGAATTGTCAATTTACGTTGTGCAGCCATCGATGCATGGTCAAGTTTATCAAGCACATCAAGTAGCGCACGCATATCACGACTCAAACGCGTTAATAAAAAGCGCGCACATTCATCACTGAGCTCTAAGCCGCGCATATTGGCACGCTTTACTAAGGCTTCGGCTTTGTCATCATCACTCATAGAACGGATTTGAAATGTCGTACCCCATTTTAATCGTGACTCAAGATCCGGCAGGCTAATATTTAGCATGTCTGGTAACAGATCCGCTGTCACTACCAAGCACTTACCCGGTTCGTTAAAACGGTTAAAAAAATTAAACAACGCTTTTTCCCACGCATCGTTACCTGCTACTAAATGCACGTCATCAATACACAGCACATCAAGGGCATCTAAGCCATCGAGCACCATAGGACCAAAATCAATCACTTCGCGCATTGATAGCAGCATAGTTGATAAACCATGCTCTTGAGCATGAATACAGGTTGCATACAGTAAATGCGATTTACCTGAATCCCCTAAACCACACAAATAAGTATATTGAAAAGTGGTTGCTAAACTTTTAAAGGCATTTTTTAAATGACTCACTTCCAGTGAATTTTCACCACCAAAATAAGAGGCAAACGTTTCATCATCCGGTAACGTCACCGGCAATGCCATTTGCACCGGCTCCATTGCCGGCATTACAAACCAACCCATTGATATTCTAAATCGTCTTGCGCTGTCACAGGATAAAACGCACGAGGGTCAACAAAGGGTTGAAAAGCGCGGTCGAGCTCTAAGGCTTTTTGTAAATCATGCATACTGCCAGTATGATTTATCGCAAAACTAACCATATCAGCGGTACGAGAACGAATTGTCACTTGGGTAACCACGCTTAAGCTCTGTAGCTGACGTTTAGCAAGCTCTATATCGACAAAGTTAGTGGTGCCTTTTAATTTAAACACCGCTTGGGCAAGCTGCGTTGTAGAATTTGGATCAACCGCATATTCATTGGCTAAGCCTGCCGCTAAACTGTCAATCATTAAGGCTATGGCTTGTTGTTTATCACCGGTTACTCTGTTTGCTTCAAACAGCTCATCGTTAGTAAAACGCCAATCCAACAGCCAAACCTCACTGTCAGGTTGTTTGTATAAACGCGCGGTAATACTGCGCTCTGCACTATAGCGGCTTGATGCCTGCTCGACTGGCGTAGAGAAATTTCCCCACACTTCAGGTATTCCCACTAATGCACGGTCTTGTAAATCAAGTAATGGCACCACGACAGGCAAACCACGTCGCGCTGCGGTGCTATAAATTAGTTGCTCTAACTGCGGATAGCTTTCTTGGGTAACAAGTTCGCGACGCCAGTTATCTTCAATGGCAAGCCAAATAGCCACCAGCGGACGACGCGTCCCCCACAATGGTAAATTAAGTTCTTTGACGAGTGCGTTGATTTTGTTTGCTTCAAATTTAACCACGAGGTTAAGCTGACCATTGGCTTTTTCGTCGTATTCAAATTTGAGCATGTAATCTGATATATCTTTACTACGTCGCTGAGCCGTTGGGTTTTTGTCAGCATTTGGATCGCCACTGACCTTAACCAGTACATTTAGCAACGCTTCGCGGCTGGCGCTGAGTCGAGCATCGCGAGATTTGTCAGATACTTTTAATACGTCCTGATATAGATCAGTAACTTCAACCGCAGTTGCAGTGAAACTTAGGAAAATGGTGGTAATAGCAATAAATAATCTAGACACAGGGCATTAGTTCTTGGTTTTAAACTGATTTGATCCTAATTCAAAGCACCCAACAAAGCAAAAATATATTTGTTAAAACCCAATTACAAATAAGTGTTTGTAATCAATACACAGAAGATCACAGCGGCATCCTCTATAGGGATCGTAATTAGCTTACGAATAAGCGATAAACCGGAGCTTTATCGCGGGTGCTAACAATCTCATAATTGCGCTTAACTATCCCAAATTGGTTTCTAACGCTTTCGAAAACCATTACTATTGCGCATTCTATTGCAGCAACTAACGGATGCTTACATGCTCGACTTCGCAGTGCTGGGGGTATTTATACCCACCTTCTTTTTTGTCTCTATTACACCTGGGATGTGTATGACTTTAGCCATGACCTTAGGAATGAGTATTGGCGTGCGCAGAACTATGTGGATGATGATTGGCGAATTACTTGGCGTTGCTATTGTGGCTGTTGCAGCAGTCGCAGGGGTGGCAAGTATTATGCTCAACTACCCGACACTATTTAACGTATTAAAATGGCTCGGTGCAGGTTATTTAGTCTACATTGGCATTTCAATGTGGCGAGCAAAAGCAACCATCAAATTAGGCGCAGACAGTAAATTAAAAGTATCTCGCCAAGCGCTATTCTCACAAGGCTTTATCACCGCGATTGCCAACCCTAAAGGCTGGGCGTTTATGATTTCCCTGCTACCGCCGTTTATAAATATTGACTACGCGATTGCGCCACAATTGAGTATGTTAGTCGCCATCATTATGCTCAGCGAATTCACTTGCATGATGCTCTATGCCACTGGCGGTAAAAGTTTACGGCTGTTTTTAAACCAAGGTGACAATATCAAGTGGATGAACCGCATCGCTGGTAGTTTGATGGTCGCGGTTGGTATTTGGTTAGCAGTTAGTTAGCGGCCAACTAAGCACAAGACTCACGCGCAATATTCACGACTGAATATTGCGCGCTAAATTTATATCTCTTTTACATCAGCGTTTAATCGCTATTAAACAGCACCTTTTTCATACTGCTCTTTTAAGGCAACCACTCGCTCACGCAATTCATCTGCAGTGACTGCATTAGCAGCAATAGGCTCGCCAGCAGTCACAGCGACCAGCGACCATTTCAGTCGTGGAAGTCGCCATTTTGCTTTACGACTAAACATGCTGCCCCATAACCCGCCTAGATGGACAGGTATAACGGCCACCGGTGAACGCTGTATAATACGTTCAATACCACGGCGGAAAATATCAATCGAACCATCGCCAGTTAGCCTCCCTTCAGGGAAAATACCCACTAACTCACCGTTATCTAATGCTTTAGCAACCTCATCAAATGCTTCTTGAAACGCCTGCGGATTAGATTTTTCACTGTCAATTGGGATAGCTTTGGCCATTTTAAATAACCAATGCAACGCGGGAGAATAATAAATGGGGGCAAATACCATAAATCGAATAGGCCTTGGTGATGCCGCTAAAATAAACATCCAATCAACAAAGCTGACGTGATTACTCACCAATACTGCTGCGCCTTCACTAGGAATATTATGATCCCCTTTGGTACGCACTCTATACATACAAATGGTCAATAAATAAACAACAAAGCGTAAGAAGAACTCTGGCACCTTGGTATAAATATACACAGAGATCAGTAAATTCAATCCTGCCAGTAACAAGAATAACTGTGGGATCGTCCATGCAAATATAGATAGCGTTACAATACTTAACACCGCACTGGCGACCATAAACAACGCATTTAACACATTATTAGCGGCGATGATGCGTGAACGGCTTGATTCGACGGTGCGTTGTTGGATCAAAGCGTACAATGGCACAGTATAAAAACCAGAGGCAATGCCAATGCCGGCCATCCAAATAAAATGCCAATACATGTCACCAGTATGCAGTATTTGTGAAAGTGTAAATAATTCTTCGCTTGGTAGCTGGTAAAAGCTCATTGCAGGCTCTTGGCTCAGTAAGTACAAAAATAATGTGATCAACAACGCGCCAAATGGCACAATACCTAATTCTATCCGCGAGCGAGACAACTTTTCACACAACAGCGAGCCTATTGCGATGCTCAATGAAAATACCACCAAAGCGCTGGTGACGACCAGCTCATCGCCAACCATGACATATTTCACATAATTTGGTAGCGCCGTTAAAATAATCGCCCCTATAAACCAAAACCAACTGATACCAAGTACCGACTTTCCGACCGACTCAGTTTGTGAATTAAGTACCCTAAATAGGCTTTTGGTGGATGAGAAAATATTAAAAGTAAACACTAAATTAGGATCATTCGCGGCACTGATTGGAATAGAGCGACTACTCAAATAACCAATAATCGCCAGGCTTATAATTGCCACACAGATGACCGTTGGCCCCACTGTTTGGGTAATGTAATACGTGCCAAACGTTGTGCCAATCAATATAGCCACAAATGTCGCAGATTCAACAAGGCCATTGGCTTTGGTTAATTCATCTGCTGCCACGTGTTGCGGTAAAATTGAATATTTTAGCGGGCCAAAAAAGGTGCTTTGTAACCCTGTTAAGAATACCGTGGTTAACATCAACCAAACAGATTGCGTTGAAATGGCCACAGCGCCTACTAGCATAATCGGAATTTCGGCAAGTTTTACGGTGCGAATTAATTTTGACTTTTCCTTTTTTTCAGCAATTTGTCCCGCCATCCCTGAAAATAAAAAGAACGGTAGAATAAATAAGCCTGCCGCTAAGTTAGCATAAAAAGCGCCATCGGCAACATTTGCCGTTTGAAAAATCAATAACAGTAGCACCGCTTGTTTATAAATATTATCATTTAACGCAGAGAAAAACTGGGTGACAAAAAGCGGTAGAAAGCGCTTACTCTTTAGTAAAGCACGCTGATGTTTTTTATTATCTTGCATTGTGATCCTTACAAATTAACCAAACTGGTGAAAAAGAGACTCCAGCTACTAAAAATAGATTACCCAGTTATTGGATAAATTACGATCAAACTTTTACCACCAAGGTATAAAAACAAAAAACCTGCATAACAGACGTTAATGCAGGTTTTAAATTAATGCGCTTCTAAGAGCTAATTTTGACTAACCACTCGTCGGCCACTAAATGCATGCATTAATGTCATGCCATCGAGCAAATCAAGTTCGCCACCGACCGGAATACCATGGGCTATCCGCGATGCATCAACTTTATAACGGTGACAAAGCTGGGCAATATAATGCGCTGTAGTTTCCCCTTCAACTGTAGGGTTGGTCGCTAATATAACCTCGTTTATCCCACCTTGTTGCAACTTACTTTCAAGAATATCAAGGCCAATTTCATTTGGACCAATACCATCGATAGGTGATAAATGTCCCATCAATACAAAGTACAAACCTTTATACTGGCCAGTTTGTTCAATCGCCAACACATCGGTAGGTGATTCAACCACACATAAAATTCCGCTATCTTGGCGTTTGGGGCTTAAACAGATTTCACACTGCGGCTGCTCTGCAAAAGTACGACACGATTGACAGTGTCCTATTGCAGTCATCGCCTTGATAAGTGCATTACCAAGTTGAGTGCCCCCTTTACGGTCGCGCTCAAGCAGATGAAACGCGATGCGCTGCGCTGACTTTGGGCCTATGCCGGGCTGACAGCGTAGTGCTTCGATCAGCTGGTTTAAACTCTCTGAAAGTTGCATGTTTTATCTTAAAACGGCATTTTCATACCTGGTGGTAATTGCATACCGCCAGTTACTTTACCCATACGCTCTTGTGTTTCTTCTGCTACACGGCGTACTGCGTCATTACACGCAGCGGCAAGTAAGTCTTCAATAAGGTCTTTTTCGTCTTCCATCAAACTTTCGTCAAGTTCAACACGGCGAACATTGTGGTTACCAAGCATGGTTACTTTAACTAAACCAGCACCGGCTTCACCAACCACTTCTAAGTGAGCAATTTCGTCTTGGGCTTTTTGCATGCGCTCTTGCATTTGCTGCGCTTGCTTCATCATGTTACCCATTCCACCTTTAAACATAACTTTCTCTCTTTCTATTTCTAATTGCCATGAAGATAAGGGCTATTGCAATGAATTACAATGCCTGAATACTGTTTTCATCGATAATTGCAGAAAATAGCTGCTGTAACTGTACGATATTTTCATCACCGTTGATCACATCGATTGCTTGCTGATGGCGCCCTGCATCGATCTTTTGCTGAATTAAGTAAGGCGAATCTATCACCCCAGGGGCAAAATTGATTGTCAGCTCAACATTATGCCCGTAAATACTGGCCAGCGCTGCACTAAGCTTTTGCCTTAACATCGGGGTATCGAGATGTTTTTGCGATTCATCCACTTCTAAGTGCAGCTGTTGTTGTTGCTTTGAATAAATTGAATGCAAAGCAAATTGACGCATCCGCCCGCCAAGTCCCATCCGCTTAATTAAGTATGCCCACTCATCTTGTTGATGTGCAAAACGAATATCGCTGATCGGGCTATGAAAATCATCCGGTATTTGAATGTTTATTTCAGGCTCAGGTGCAGCAACTACTTTTTGTGGATTAATTTGCTCTAGCAATTCCGGTGCTAAATTCTCAGTAATAGTCTGATGTTTTTCTTTAAAGTCAGGTTTCACACGCTTATTTGCGGCGATATTCGGCGTGTAACCATCAGTCTCAGGCTGACTACTTGCCCCCGTTATCTGGGGCTGTGACTTTTTTACCGCAGTACCGCGCTCAATCGCAGCTGGTTTATTCGTTGATGGCGCCACAGGTGTTTTACCACCAGAGAGCGTACCTGCACCGGAAATATTTCTATCTCGTAAAATACGTGCAATTGCAGACTGCGCTTGTGCTTCTTTTTGGCTAATATCTGTGGTATCTGAATAGTCTGAGAATGAGCTGTTATTTTGTGCTGGAGCGGTTTGCTCTGCGCTATATTGATGCTCAGGCAAAGATTGTCCTGGCGCATGCTCAAAGCCACTATGAAAGCCCTGCTCCACTGCGTTATTCATTACCTCATCATATTGGGATACTAATTGTTGCTCAAGCTCAGCATCTGAATCATGCTCATTACCATGCGCGGCTTCGTGCATAATTCCCGAATTTGTATGTGGTGCAGTGGTAACAGTTGGCTGCGTATCGACATGTGCTGTTTGCTCACCGGTTACAGAGTGTTCAGTTGTTGCAACGACTTGTTCAGGCGCACTCACGGCCGTTTTTAGCGGTGCAGCTTGAGGCAATGATACTTGGTTATCAACAGGCTGTGGTGTTGCAGGCTTATTTTTATTGAGAATATCTCTCAATGCTGCTGAGCGAGACCGGTTGTTATCGGCCGCTGGTGCCTGCGCCGCAGTACTTGCAAGCATTTGGCTATCAACTGGTTGAAATGCCAGTAAGCGCAGCATAACCATTTCAAAACCTAAACGAGGCTCTGGCGCCCATTGTAAGTCTTTTTTGCCATTAAGCAGTAATTGATAATAAATTTGGATTTGTTGTGAATCGCAGCTCTTTGCTACTTCACTTATAAACTCGCGATTATATTCATCTAACTTGGCGGCATCGGGCACTAATTGGGTTAATTGTGCTAAATGTGTAAGGCCAATTAGATCATCTAACAAAGCAATATAATTTGGGTTTTGGGTGGCAACTTGCTCTATTTGCGCCATCAATGCATGGCCGTCTTGGGCTAATAATGCAACCAGCAAGTGCTGGCTATAATGGTTGTCCATCAACCCTAGCATTGCTTGCACCGCTTGATGCTTAATATCACCATTCGTTTGAGCAATCGCTTGATCAGTTAAACTCAATGCATCACGCATACTGCCATCAGCAGCTTTGGCGATAATTTGCAGGGCTTGAGTTTCAAAACTTAATTTTTCTTCGCCTAACACATATTCAAGTTGTTGGAGTATTTCAGGTTGCGATAACGCATTAAGATTAAACTGCAAACAACGCGATAAAATGGTGACAGGCAGTTTCTGTGGATCCGTCGTCGCTAATAAAAACTTAACGTGCTCAGGCGGCTCTTCCAAGGTTTTTAATAATGCATTAAAACTATGCTTTGAAAGCATGTGTACTTCATCGATCAGGTACACTTTGTAGCGACCGCGAGTTGGCGCGTACTGCACGTTATCCAATATCTCACGGGTATCTTCAACTTTAGTGCGCGATGCGGCATCTATCTCAAGTAAGTCAATATAACGACCAGTTTCGATATCTATACAGCTGCTACACTTGCCACAAGGTTGCGCCGAAATGCCTTCATCACAATTTAAGCTTTTTGCAAAAATACGTGCGATGGTGGTTTTACCCACCCCGCGAGTCCCAGTGAACAAATAAGCGTGATGCAGTCTGTTTTGTGTTAAAGCATTAATAAGCGCTTGTTTCACATGGGACTGACCGACCAATTCGTGAAAGGTCTGTGGACGCCATTTTCTCGCTAGGACTTGATAACTCATTAATTATTCGCCTTCGAATTCAACCAATTTCAGGATTTTAATCCCCATTTTTGCAATGCGTTGCTCGCCACCTAGTTCTGGTAAAGAGACTACAAATGCTGCATCTGTCGCATGACCACCCAACTTATTGACTAATTTAGCGGTCGCTTCAATGGTACCGCCGGTTGCCAACAAGTCATCTACTAAAAGCACTTTGTCACCTGGGACAATGGCATCTGTATGCAGCTCTAATACATCTTCACCATATTCTAGCTGGTAATCTTGAGAGATCACTGCACGTGGCAGTTTACCCGGTTTACGCACTGGAATAAAAGGAATACCTAATGCATATGAAAGCGGTGCACCGAAGATAAAACCACGTGATTCAGTACCTATAATCTTGGTAAAACCTTGATCTTTATAAGCTGAAATAAATGCATTAATTGTTGCTTGAAATGCAGCGGGATTAGCCATTAGCGTAGTTACATCACGGAACATAATGCCTGCTTTAGGGTAATCTGCAATAGTAGTTATGCTATCTTTAATGATAGATGGAGTTACTTGAGTCATAATTTAAACTGTTTTATCTGTAATATTACAAAGCAGACAATTATAACATCACAAAAATGAGTTGTCGGTAAGAAGTTAAATAATTAAGTAATAAGACTGCACTATATACAGCCTTATTATAATTTAGCAGTGCTAAATTAAGAGACTGTGGTGATCCAGCCTAGGATTGCATTTAAACAGCCAATTCCTGCAAACACAGCTAAGAATGCAAGAAAATACATTGCATTAAACGGATCTTTAAAATCTTTATCTTCTGACATAGGTACTACCTTTTATTAAGCGCGACGAATTAAGGCGCACATAATAGACGATGTAAAATAATCAATAAAGACTTTAAGGGTGATTTTTTGTCACGATAACGCCACGCTCTGCCATTGCATGTAATGTTGCTGTAGCACCTTGCACAAGCTGTTCTGTAGTAAATTGCGGCGCTTGTAAAGCAACTTGCTCCACCAACGAAGCTAATTTGATACTCGGTGTTGTATCTATAATCGCCAGTAATAATGCGGTCATTGCATTGGTAGCAAGAAATTGTACTTCGTCGTCGGTATCGCGATACACCACAAAATAATGAGGCTGTTCACTAGGCTGCTGTGGTTGAAAATCAACACTAATATGCTGTACAGCAAACTGATAACTTAAATTTCGCGCGCAACTACCCATATAAAGAGGCACATTACTCAGCGGTGCATTAATGATGCAATCAGTTGGATCCGCATGCGCAACCGAGACATCAAGCTCAATCCATTCATAATGAGCAAGCTCAAGCATAAAGGGGGGATCAATTTCTTGCAATTGGTAATCACTACTTAAATACGCAATAAACTCACCAGCAATATCCAAAAAATAAGGTGATTGACAATCGTGTTCAGCAAAAAATTGGCGAACTAATCTTAACCAATTGTTATCGCTGTAGAGTGTTTTCAGAACCGGAAATGCTGAGGAAATAAAGCCATTGATATTATTGAAAAATAAATCACGGTAGATCGCCATACGACGTTCTTCAATGTCATCGGGCTTTGGTTGTGTATCTGGCGCTCGAATATGCGCCATAAACGCTTGTTGGGTTTCAATAAAATTCATATCAGGCACTTTCTTTTCGCTGTATTATTGCGTGCTTGGCTTGTAGTTGATGAATTATATCCAGCTCTTTGGTAAGCTCAGCGATAGCTGGAATATTAAAATCACGTTCCAATAAAGTCGCAAACACCCCATGATGTTGATAAGCACGGTCAAGTAATTGCCAAACAGGGTCAATCACGTCAGCACCGTGAGTATCAATAAGTAAATCATCCGCCTCGTTGAAATGCCCTGCGACATGACCATACGCTATACGTTGCGATGGCAAGCTAGCTAAAAAATGCTCTGCATCATAACCATGATTTATCGAATTCACATAAATATTATTTACATCGAGTAATAACTTACAATCAGCTTGCTGTAATATTTCAGTGGTAAATTCTAACTCGCTCATTTGCTGACCAGGTGCGGCATAATAAGACACATTTTCGATAGCTATTTGCTGTTCGAGAATATCTTGCACCTGTTTTATCCGCCCAACAACATGGGCAATCGCAGCTTCAGTAAATGGGATCGGCATCAGATCATACATGTGGCCGTTGCCGGAACAATAACTAAGGTGCTCACTAAAAAGCTTAACGTTATGTGCTTTGAAAAAGACTTTTAAGGATTTAACAAATTCAATATCTAACGGTTCAGGTGAGCCGATCGACAATGACAAGCCATGACAAACAAAATTATTTGTATCGGTCAGTGACTTAAACTGCTTAGCAAAGCGACCACCGAGTTTTAACCAGTTCTCAGGCGCCACTTCCATAAAATCAATTTGCTTTGGTATCTGCGTGAATAATTCATCGAGCATTTCTCTGCGCAGCCCAAGCCCTACCATGCCAAATTCACTGTTACTAGATACAGTCATATCCACTCCTTCATTTAAAAGGGCCACAATGCGGCCCTTTTATAAACAAACTACTTAACTAAAGTGCAGGTTACATAACTTATCTAATTAATGGCTACCGCATTTGCCTTCTTTGTTAGCTTTGTCGTTTTTAGCGTCGCCACCACACTTGCCTTCGCCGCACTTACCTTCTTTTTTAGCTTTATCGTGTTTAGCATCGCCACCGCATTTGCCTTCGCCGCACTTGCCTTCTTTTTTAGCTTTATCGTGTTTAGCATCGCCGCCGCACTTGCCTTCTTTGTTAGCTTTGTCATGTTTAGCATCGCCACCGCATTTGCCTTCGCCGCACTTACCTTCTTTTTTAGCTTTGTCGTGTTTGGCATCGCCACCACATTTGCCTTCGCCGCACTTACCTTCTTTTTTAGCTTTGTCGTCTTTAGTTTTAGCATCTCCACCGCATTTACCTTCGCCACATTTACCTTCTGTAGCATCGACTTGGTAGCCCGTTACCATTTGTTGAAATTCAAATGGATTCGCTTGAACATCTGCAGAAATAAAACTTGTGCTGCCTACAACTACCGCGCCTAATGTTAACGCAATTGAATTTTTTTTAAGTGTATTCATTTTATGACTCTCTCTAAACATGTAAGGGGTGTACTAAGTAGACCTTGCTACAAAAATAATATTTCACTTAATCGCAACTTTTTATTTGTTAGTTACAATAACGCTACAAAAGAGTGAACAATTGAAGTTAACTATGGGAGTAAAATTGGCATTTATCAATGTTATATTTACAGGTAAACTACGTCTCCTTTTACCAAGTCAAAGTGCCCCTATCATGAAATTAGTTTTAGCGCCTATGGAAGGGGTTGTCGATTTTAAAATGCGCCAACTACTCACCGAAATTGGTGGTTTTGATTTATGCGTCACTGAATTTGTACGTGTTATCGATGCCTGCTTGCCTGATAAAGTATTTCATCGCTATTGCCCAGAGCTAAATAATAACGGTTTAACGCGTTCTGGCACTCCTGTGCGTATCCAATTACTTGGCCAAGTCGCACACGCATTAGCTGAAAACGCTGTCAGGGTAATTGAGCTTGGCTCTCACGGCGTTGATCTTAATTTTGGTTGCCCTGCGAAAACAGTCAACCGCAGTAAAGGTGGCGCTGTGCTGTTAAAAGACCCTGAACACATGTATGAAATCATTAAAGCAGTCCGTGATGCCGTGCCAAGCGAGCATCAAGTAAGCGCTAAAATTCGTTTAGGTTTTGATGATGACAGTAACAGTCAAGAAATTGTTGATGCCGTTGTTAGTGCCGGTGCCAATAGTATTGCTATACATGCCCGTACAAAGCGAGACGGTTATAACCCGCCCGCTTATTGGGAGAAAATTCCACCACTGATCAAAGATAAAAACATCGCCGTAGTCGCAAATGGTGAAATTTGGCAAGTAGAAGATGCACTACTTTGCCAGCAACGTAGTAGTTGTAAAGACTTAATGCTTGGTCGCGGTGCACTGTCGCATCCTGATTTAGCACGCAAAATAAAAGCACACTTTAATGATGAGCACTATGTTGGCTTAAAGTGGGAGCATATTCTCTATCATCTGATCCATTCAGCCATACATCATGACCCCGCGAAAGATGAAAAATATTTTGCTTCTCGTACTAAGCAGTGGCTGGGCTATTTAAAACGCCAATATAGCCAGGCCGATATTTTGTTCGATGAGATCAGACGCCTTAAAACAAAAGAAGATGTTGCCGATGTTTTGAAAAAATACGCTATCGCACCTTAATTTGACACACATCATAGTCGGCTTTTTTAAATTAATGAATACTGCAGCATTGCTCAACGAGGACAATGACAATGATCAATGCTCAATATCACCTTCAACAACTTAATACAGAGTTAGAGCAAGTAAGGCTGTGCTTGCTTACGACACTATCAAGTTCATGTAACCTACTGCATCACTCGCTAGCTGAAACCTTACGCAAAAATAACCCTGAACAATGGTTAGAGCTTACGCAGAAGCAACTTGGCACTGAATATAAAGATATCATAGTACGCTTAGAACAACTTGAAGCGGCAGTCTGCCAAATCGATATCGGCCAATATGGTTATTGCTGTGACTGTGAAGAAAAAATTGACTCGCAACGGCTAAATGCCGATCCAACAGCGCAGCGCTGCGGCAACTGCGAGCCAAGGTCATAAAAATCAGCAAGCGAGCTTACGAAGTTGTTAAAAGTGTTGCGAACGCAAAACTTTGCGCCGGATAAAAAATGATATCAGCCACTAAATAATCGACTTGTTGTGGCGTCATTTTTAATCGTTTCAGTAAATTAACTTTCGCTTGTTGCACAGTCCAAGCATGGTAATGGATGCCAAGATCGGTTTCCATCATAGCTAACCAGAAAGTACGCTCTTGATTACTTATCTGTGTTGCAGCTTGCCCTGCATAACCCCTTAAGCTCAAGTAATTTTGCGCCCAATCAAAGCCAACTTGCTTATCTTTAGACAATGCAAAACGCTGCTCAAGGACTGAGTGCTGATGATCAACTGCAAAACGCATAGAGTATGCACCTTGCTGCATTTCCTTCAACTGAGATTGCACTGCAACTAGCCAATTTATTGGTGCTTTAGTAGTGCCTGAGAAGTAATTTAACTTACTTTGATACCAAGACCCACCATTTGATAAGCCATGTAAACCAACACTTCCACGGGGTGTATAGAGCGCTAAATACTCATTAAACTCGTTGAGAGTGTGTTTAAGGTTTTCTGGAAGATCAACGCGAGTAAGATTCTTAGTTACCTGCGTTTGTAACGCATTAAGCTCAATTGAGTTGAGTCTAAGTTTACTCTCTTTAGCAAGCACCAACTGCTGCTGAGTAAAACTGAGCCAATTGTTTATGTTTGCAGTAATGTCGTGTTGTTGGTTATAGGCAAGCATATTATCAAGCACAGGAATATACACCGGCCATGTAAAATAGCGCTCCGGAAAACGCTCTGCAATAATAAGATAATCCAATGAACTCTGCGCGACAGGAGTGAAGTCTAAGGTTTGCATGGCTTGATATATGCTGTGACGCTCTTTCAAATATGCATCACTAAATGGAAACTGTTGCTCGTTAACTTGTTTAATTTCACCTGTTGGTCTTAAAAATTGATTTAGTGTTTGCAATGCTTGCTGAGCTTGCTCTTTACTTTGATACTGATTATTCGTATCACCACATGCGCTCAAGAAAAGCGCTGAGAAGCATATCCATATTAGGTGTTTCATAATGAGTTAAATCCAATAAAAAAAGCCCCATAGGGGCTTTTTATAAATTGCTATAGCGAATTAAAGTTAAATCTTAACACCGTTGCGAGCGGCTTTATCTTTAATAAATACAGACCAACCTTTTGCAAACTTACGCGTGCGAGGGTCATCCATTGCTTTAGTAATTGCAGCATAAGCTTGCTTATACTTTTCTTGATAGTAATAAGCTTCCGCTAAATCTGAATAAATAGTTCCTGTCTTATCAGAACCTAATTCAAGCGCCTTGTTCAAACGAACAACGGCAGCACTATAATTTTGCGATTGTAAAAGTAATGAACCTGCTTTGCGATAAAGCTCAGCATCGTCATCAAATTTAGCCGCTTCTTCATAGTACTTAGCTGCTTTTTCAATATCTTTTGAGCGATGATAGTTACTGGCTACTGCGCTGATATTTTGTTTATTACGCTTAACAATTTTATCATTGATAGACTTCTCTAAAACCTTAGCGGCTTTATAAGGAATTTCATTCAATGAATAAAAGTTAGACAAAACTTTATAATCAACTTCAGTTTCAAAATAACCATTTTTGTAAGCTACTTCCATCGTTGCAAGACCAGTTTTATAGTCTTCCGTCTGAAGGTAGTATTTACCTAAGCTTACCCATGCTTTTTTATCATCTGGCCAGATACGAACAATTTCTTCACCAACTTTGACCATATTTTTATAGTCTTTAAGCTCAAAGTAAGAACCTAATTTTAATTGGTAAGGGCCTTTGTTAGGCTCTTTTTGAAGTTTAATTGCTTTCTCAGCTGGTGTAAAAACATCACGGAATTTACCTAACTGATAGTTAGCTTGGGCTATACGAGTATAAACCGTTGCATCTTCTTCACCAGTAAAGTCCATCCATGCAACATAAGCATCTTTGGCTTTTTCATACTGCTCAGTACCAGCATACATATCGCCTAATGTTTTTAAACTTTGTTCTTGATCGGCAAAGTTTAACACATCAGGGGCAACAGCTAATTTTAAGTAACCAATCGCAGTTTTGTACTGCTCTTTCTGGCCATACATGCTACCTAAATAGCGGTTAACTGTTGCTTTGTCGAAATCATCAGAAGCATCGATTTCTTTCAACATGGCGATAGCTTCATCAAGCTTTTCTTCGTTATACAAGTCAAACGCTTTTATAACTTTTTTACCAGTGCGCTCACCCATGATCCTAGTTTTTGCTTTCTTCCGCGCTTCAATTTTCGCGGGATCTGGCGCTGCTAGAACCGGTGCAGTAAATACTGCACCCGAGAAAGACATAAGTACCGCAAGTGCTGTTACTTTAGATAAATTTCTCATTACTTGCCTCCTTAATTGCCTTGGTTAATTTTAAAGTCTAGCTGAACTTGTAAACCAACTTGCTTTTGTGGCTTACCGTCAATAATTTTAGGACGGTATTTCCACTTGCTCAAGGCGCGTTTAGCTTCTCTATCGAAAATACGTTTAGGGTCTGCGTCAATTACTTCAACATCAGTAACCCCACCCAATTCATCGATTGAGAATGAAAGTTGTACCCAACCTTCTTTGCCATCACGTGCTGCTTGTGTTGGATATTTTGGTTCAATACGAACGATTGGTGTCGCATCACCGTCTCGTCCGAATGCCCCTGGACCACTTAGACCACCTGCCGAACTTCCCACATCAATGCTTGGCATGTTAAATGACATAGCACCTGGATTTGGGTTGTTATTTTCCGGCTGTGGCGGCTGCGGTTTAGGCGGCTGCTTTGGCGGTGGAGGCGGCGGAGGCGGTACTCGCTTCCGTTCCTGCACCTTAGATTCAGGCGGATTCGTCATAATTTCGACTATGATCTGCTCTTTTTGTTCCGTATTACGGTCAGCCCCACCAGAGATGAGGAAGGCCATGAAGTAGAACAAGCCGAAAGTAACTGCCCCACCTGCAATCAGTGAAAACAGAAAACGAATCATTACTGATCTCCAGCTATTGAAATTCTCAGGTTGTCGCCCGTCGCTTTGATCTGGTCCATAACTTTAACCACTACGCCGTGTTTTGCATCTTTATCAGCTTGCAAAATTACAACTTCAGTAGGTTGTTCTGCTAATAAACTTTCGATTTTTGCTGAAACACGTTCAACATCAACTTGCTGTTTATCAATCCAGATTTCGCCGTTGTCACGAATTGCAATAAAAATGTTAGCATTTTTTTGCTTCGTAGCTTGGGCCGCTTTTGGTTTATTGACCTCGATACCAGCCTCTTTAACGAACGATGTAGTTACGATAAAGAAAATAAGCATGATAAATACGATGTCAAGCATCGGTGTCATATCTACCGTTGCATCTTCTTCTTCACGAAAACGTTGTTTACGTGCCATATTTAATTCTCTCTCTAGTGATGAGGCATACTATCAACAAGCTTGGCTTTCACCATTCTCGCTCTTGCCTCAAGGCGTGAGCTAAAGAATACTCCAGATAATGCCGCAACCATTCCAGCCATTGTTGGGATTGTTGCCATTGAAATACCTGATGCCATTAAACGTGCATTACCTGTACCTTGGCTTGCCATGGTTTCAAAAACCGCGATCATGCCTGTTACTGTACCAAGTAAGCCAATTAAAGGACAAACAGCTACTAATGTTTTAATCAACAACATACGCTGATCTAATTTTTCAGACGCTTCAGAAATCCATGCTTCACGGATTCTGTGTGCGTACCAAGACGTAGTGTCTTGGCGGGCATCCCACTTTGCTACAATTTCCGACGATAAACGAGGAAATTCTGCAAGTAGGAACCAATAGCGCTCAATCATTAAAACCCACATAAGAAAGAGTGCTATCGCGACCACGTATAAAACCTGGCCGCCTGTGCCAACAAAATCCCTGATAGATTCCCAGATCTCCATCAGGACTAGCATTAGGCTTTCTCCTTCTCCGCGTGAGTAGCAATAATACCTGCGCTTTGCTCATCGAGGATGTGTAATACCGACTTACTACGACCCGCAACAACAGCGTGAAGAAGAATAAGTGGTAATGCAGCTATTAGACCTAGCGCAGTAGTTACAAGTGCTAGAGAGATGTTACCTGCCATGATCTTCGGATCACCTGTACCGAACAATGTGATTGTTTGGAACGTTAAGATCATACCGATTACCGTACCTAGTAGACCAAGTAACGGCGCGATTGCAGCAAGGATTTTAATGATATTGATACCAGCTTCAATGCGTGGCGTTTCACGAAGAATCGCTTCATCAAGTTTAAGCTCAAGGTTTTCAACATCTTGCGTTTTGTTGTCATGGTACACTTTAAGAATACGACCCAATGGGTTATTTGTATTCGGTGTAGACACGTTTTTAAGCTGACTATTAATCTTACTACGAGTAAGAGTAAGGTCAATAAAGCGTACTAGTGTGATTAAGATACCTAAACCTAATAACGCAGTGATGATGTAACCAACTACGCCACCTTGGTGGAAGTATTCATCAAGTGTCGCTTTTTGTGTATTGATACGTAAGATAGCACCACGAGTCGGATCCACATATACACCAGCATAGTTATCAGCAGACGTATTTTCTAAGTCTTTAATACCAGCAAGGATATAACCATCAGGTTGTTTACCTAAAGGCTGAATCGATTTAGTTTCAGGCGAATAGATTAAGTAGCCATCGTCTGTTACTAAGTTGAAGTTACCGATACGGGTTACTTTCTTAACTGTTGCGTTACCGTCAAGACCTGCAACTTCAGTTTCAAAAGTAGAAACTTTAGCTGACTCAGTCATTTCAGTTTGTAGCGCTATCCAAAGCTCTTCAAGTTCACGAACTGTTGGTAACTCTTTAGCAGCAGCTAATGAACGTAAGATTTCAGCACGGCCTGGCTTTTCAGCAGAAACAAGAGATGCTTCGATTGAACCGATTGCATCTTGCGCAGCACGACGTACAACACCAAACATTTCACCTAACGTACCTTGTGCACTTTGAAGAGCAGCCTCTTTCTCAGCTAAGGTAGTTTCGTTTTGTGCATATTGCTTTGTTAAGCTATCACCACGTGACTTTTCAGCCGCTAATTGGCTTTTTGCTTTATTAAGTAACGCTTGCTTATCAGCACGATCTGATAAGAACTCTTGTTCACGTTGCTTATTGATTTTGCCTTCAGAGATACGCTCTTGCTTTACTTGCTCAAGAATTTTATCTAAAGCAGAAGTATTTGCATGTGCATTAAGCGCGGTACCTGCAGAAACAGATAGTACTGCTGCAACAGCAAAACCTTTAAATAGTTTCTTCATTATTGATTACTCCGCGCCAAAGATTGGTAGTTTAACAAGTTCTAATGTCGCTTGCTTACGCGCCATACGAATAACTTCTTTAACAGGTTTTAGGTATTCATCACCTAATTCTTTCCACTGTTTAGTGTTGTTATCCCATACCCATGCGTGTTTTAAGTCAAACGATTGAGCAACGTATGTGATACGACCAAGTTGGCCGAAATCAACGTTAATGCTCTTGCCATCAACTTCTAAAGTACCTTGTGAAGCAGCAACTAAAGAGCTGTATGCAGCTTCAATTGTGTATGCTTCTAATACTTGACGGAACTTCTCTGAAGTCGTTACAGAAGAAGAAACCATTGTTTCACGTAATCTTTCAACACGCGCCAAACGATTGTCACTGTTAAACGGAACGTCCGCTTTGATGAATTGCTCGAGCGTATCGATCATGCGATACATCAAAGGCACAACGTTTTGTTTTGTGTTGTCGATCGTAGCAATTTGACGGTCAAACGATTCAATTTGTGCATTTTGGTCAGCGACCAAACGTGCAACGTGATCGTTGTATACTTTCAATAGCTCAGATTCATCAACAACGCTACGGTACTCAGCTAATAGCTCTTGAGTTTGACCATATACATTGTCAATTTTAGTTTGAGACTTAACCGCAGCCGTTTGAATTTGTAGACCTGCTTTTTGCACGTCATTCAAAGGATCTGCAATCACATTGCTGCTTGCGAATGCAAAAGCGCCAACCAACGCAGTTGCTACAAGACTCTTTCTGATTTTAACAGACATAGTTCCCAACCAATTAAGTAATGTTACTTTTATAATTTAATTACCTCCCGAAGGAGACAACCCTGATATCTTTTAATAGATATCAACCCTCCAATAATGCTAAATGCAATGCATGCTGTCAACTTGATGTTTGGAATTAGATCGAAATAAATTAATTCAATCATTGCAAACTAAAACACAAAAAACAAAGGATTAACATAAATGCAACACCACTGAGTTTTCAGCTGGGATGAAAGCCGCTACCTAACAACAGTTCTACCGTCAGCCATGAAATACAAAACATAAATGTAACATTTTATGTGTAATCTAAGAGGGTTAAAAAAAGTTCATAATTATTTCGAATAAGCGTAATCATTCAGTAAAAAAGCCTTTTTATGCAGCCAAACCTAGGATATATCGCATATAAAAATTAGCAACTGGACCTTTTAAAGGAAAGCGTGGCGTATGATTAAGGCCTAAAGTAATACCCGTTTTCTCTGTAAGACTCAAAGAGTCACTGCCAGTGTTATCAAGATATTAGAAATAATCACATTAAACATGTTGAGGCGATATCCCCTGTTCCTATTTATACCGATTACTAACGTGCCGAACTTATGTATGAGCAATCAGAGGCAAAATAGCACTATCTAATTAAATACTAATTTAATTAAAAACATCATCTTTATTGGTGTTGAGTAGCTGACTAACTATATACAGTTGGTATAAAAAGTTTATTGAGGGACGCAAATATGTACACCGCTTGTATTGAGCAGCATTTGGTCTAGTGAAATAGCATTCAGAATTTAGTGTATATTTATTGAATTTAAAAAAGTAGCGGTAAAAGGTTTATTTTAAAAAAGAATTTGATGAGAGGAATTATGGTGAAACAGAGTCCTGTTTCACCAAGTTGAACCTAGGTTCACATAATAAAAATTATGCTAGTTCTACGTTCTCAGCTTCAGGGCCTTTTTGGCCTTGCTTGATGCCGAAAGACACTTGTTGGCCTTCGCTTAGAGTGCGAAAACCTGAGCCTGTAATAGCGCTGAAATGTACGAATACGTCAGGACCATTTTCTTGTTCAATAAAACCGAAGCCTTTAGCTTCGTTGAAGAACTTAACTTTACCAGTAACCGTGTTTGACATACCAAATTTTCCTGTAAGTCAATAATTAAAATTCAGCCAGATTGGCTATATCCTCCCTGAGTGAATGCCCAATAAATCGCTGGGATAAAGTACAGGAAGAAGTAATAACCATTAACCGGAAACCTTACACGCCGCACATTAACCAAAAAATTCAATACGCAAAAACTCAAAGCAAGTTAAGGTTAACACAATATAATTGTTTTAGCTCTATTAATTGAGAATTATTTTAATGCTTTTAACATCAACTCAATAAAACTGTTCAAGTGATTAATTTTAATACAAAAAGCACACCTTTCTTAGCTGTGCTTTACTGACTTTATGGTTATTTAATCAGCCAATCAATTGTGCTTTCGGCTTTAATTGGCACCACGTGATCATTTCCTAATGGGTAACTTGCTGGCACTGTCCATGGTTGCTTTAGAAGTGTAACTGTATCTGTATTACGTGCTAAACCATAAAAGTCTGGACCAAAATGACTTGCAAAGCCTTCTAGCTTATCAAGCGCACCGGCTTCTTCAAATGCTTCCGCGTATAACTCAAGTGCAGCATGAGCGGTGTATGCTCCGGCACACCCACATGCGGCTTCTTTTTTATCTTTATAATGCGGCGCGGAATCAGTACCTAAAAAGAACTTAGCACTGCCACTGGTCGCAGCACTAATAAGTGCTTGTTGGTGTGTATTACGTTTTAATATTGGTAAACAGTAATAATGTGGGCGGATCCCCCCCGCTAGCATATGATTGCGGTTATACAATAAATGATGTGCCGTAATGGTTGCAGCCACATTATCAGAGGCATTATTTACAAAATCAACGGCATCTTTCGTGGTGATATGTTCAAGCACAATTTTTAAATCTGGGAAGTCTTGTACCACATCAATTAAAATTGTCTCTAGAAATACTTTTTCACGATCGAATATATCAATCGATGAATCTGTCACTTCACCATGGATCAGCAATAACATACCAACTTCTTGCATGGCTTTTAATGCTGGGTAAATCTTTTTAATTGATGTTACACCAGAATCAGAATTTGTTGTCGCACCTGCTGGATACACTTTACCGGCAACGATTTTACCAGTGGCATGCGCTTTTTTGATTTCATCCGCGCTCGTGTTATCAGTTAGATAAAGCACCATCAGAGGCTCAAAATTTCCTTGTGGTCCAGCCGCCATAATACGGTCGCGATACGCTAAAGCCGTTTCAGTACAGGTTGCCGGAGGAACTAAGTTTGGCATAATAATAGCGCGTCCCATATAACGGCTAATATCACGCACTGTATCTTTTAATTGATCCCCATCACGTAAATGAACATGCCAATCATCTGGGCGAGTGATAGTTAACATTGACTGAGTGTCGAAGGCTTGCTTTGTCATTACTTGTTTCCTCGGCTGAATTTAGTTGATCATATGCATATGCCCTATCTGAGTAAAGATTTTATTGCGGTTTTTACTGATGCTTTTTATCAACGGATAGAATGAAAGCACTGAATCATCAATAGTTTGGCGTGCGTTTTCCTTTACGTACATATCTTGCTAGTTTTATTTATTCTTTGTCTAAACGTTAACATTCCGTTAATCTATAGATTCATTAATGACACAAGACGGTATATTCACGCGTGGCATATGCAGAATAAAGTAGAGTTATCTTCAGCGCTTGATGCTAAAACCGAGCAACTGAGTATTATTAATCAGTTTTCATCAAGCTTATTACAGTTAGATAAACTCGATGAGCTATTCAACTATGTCACCACTGAAGTAGTTAAACGGCTAGGTTTTGTTGATTGTGTTATTTATATTGCCGATGAAAGTGCTACAACCTTGCATGAAGTCGCATCAATGGGAGTGTCTCCTACTAATAGTAACTATGCCATAGAACGAAAAACCATCGCATTTAATCAAGGCATTACTGGTTATGTTGCTTCAACAGGCAGCGCAGTCATTATTGGTGATGTCAGTACTGATAGCCGTTATATCGCAGATGTACGCCCTGCAATGTCTGAACTATGCGTACCATTAGTTTATAAGCAGCAGGTTTTAGGAGTTATAGACTGCGAGCATCCGGTACGTAACTATTTTAGTGATGCCCATCTTGAAATTTTAACCACCGTAGCGCATTTGCTCAGTGCTAAAATAAATCAGGTCAACACCGTTGAAAACTTGCAACAAACGGTAAGCAAATTAAATGCAGCACAAAAGCTAGAAGGAACGCTTTTACAAATAGCAAATTTAACCTATCAAGCCAATGATTTGGATACTTTTTTAGAAGCATTGCATGGCATTATGACCAACTTGCTGCGCGCTGATAACTTTTTGGTAGGGCTATACAACAAAAATATCGATATTCTCGATATTGTTTACATTGTCGAGGAAGGAGTACGTTCAAATGCCCATAAAAAGATATCAAAAGAGCAACTAAAACATACTGCATCCTATTATCTTTTAAATTCCGAACAGCCTTTACTATTAAATAAAAAAGAATATCAACAACATATAAATGATGGCCACTTTAAAATGGTGGGTCGCCAGTCAGAATCTTGGCTTGGTGTACCATTTAAAGTAAGCGATCATATAAGCGGTGTGATCGTGGTACAAAGTTACGATAAAACTCACCATTATAATGATCATGACCGCACCCTACTGACGTATGTCAGCCGCCAAATTAGTATGGCCATCGACAGACAACTATCTCGCCAAGCACTGGAACATCGCGCTTTGCATGATGAATTAACTGGGCTTGCTAATCGCTCTTTACTAATTGACCGCATTAAGCACGGCATTTTACGGCTTACTCGAACACCCAAAGGGCGATATCATGCGTTGCTGTATCTAGATTTCGACCGCTTCAAAAGCATCAATGATTCATTAGGACATGAAGTGGGCGATCACTTTTTAATCGCCATTTGTAAGTTAATTAAAGGCACAATACGAAATACCGATACATTCGCACGACTAGGTGGTGATGAGTTTGCTATTTTTATGGAAAATATCAGTCGCAAAAACCAAGTTAACGACGCACTAAAACGGATTAAAAAAGTCCTCGCGGAGCCACTTAATATTGATGGCCATTTACTGCAAGCTTCGACCAGTATTGGCGTTGCATTTTGTGAAAACGAAAACGACAAAGCCTATCAGTTATTACAGCATGCCGATGCTGCAATGTACGAAGCTAAATCAACAGGCCGTGGCCAAGTAAGATTTTTTAATAACACCATGCGTAAAAAGCTCAAAAGCCACGCTGATATAGAAAATGATTTACAGCATGGCATTGAGCATAATGAGTTTGAGTTATATTATCAGCCGATCTTTGCTATACAACAATGTAACGTGGTCGGTTTTGAAGCACTCGTACGTTGGCATCACCCACGCAAAGGCTTTGTCTCACCTAATGATTTTATTTCAATAGCAGAACACACCGGGCAAATAATTAATCTCGACCTGCATTTATTAGATCTGGCAGGAAAACAAATAGCTGCGTGGCAACAACAAGGTAAACGTTTCTTACGTGTGACAGTGAATGTTTCCTCACGACATTTTGCAAGCATAGACTTTATCTCACAAATTCATGCTATTTATAATAAATATGAGCTAGCATTAGGCTCCTTATGTTTAGAGATCACCGAATCAGGTTTGATCGAAAACTTAGAATTAGCAACTAAGATAATTGAAGGGTTAGCGCCATTAAAAGTAAAGTTATGTTTAGATGATTTTGGCACGGGGTACTCTTCTTTGGGTTACTTACACCAACTGCCAATTCATGTGCTAAAAATTGATAAGAGCTTTATTGACCGCCTTAAAGACACCGCCACGCCATTGGTTGACGCCATTTTGTCATTGGCATCATCACTTAAGTTAGATGTTGTAGCCGAAGGAATTGAAACTCAAGAGCAACTCGCCATATTACAAAAAACTCAATGTGATTTTGGCCAAGGCTTCTTAAAAGCTAAACCCCTGCCCGCCGATCAAGCAATTTTATTGATTGATAAACCACTTTAACAACCATAAAAAAAGCCTTGATTAATCAAGGCTTTTTATAAATTAACAACTGGCAGGATCAGCCAACCAACCAATGTGCCATCAGGGCAATAACGGGTAACGTGATCAAGGTTCTGAGAATAAATATTACAAATAATTCAAATATATTGACTGGGATTTTACTACCCAATAAAAGCGCGCCCACTTCTGACATGTAAATCAACTGGGTTACACTCATTGCCGCAATAATAAAACGAGTAACATCACTTTCGATAGTGCCAGCAGCTAATATTGACGGAATAAACATATCCGCAAAGCCAACCATGATCGTTTGCGCAGCAGTTTCTGCTTCTGGGATTTGTAATAACTCTAAAAATGGGATGAACGGTTTGCCTAAATAAGCAAATATCGGCGTATATTCAGCAATAACTAATGCGAACGTGCCCACAGCCATAACCACAGGTAATACTGCAAACACCATATCTAATGCGTTGTGAATACCTTCTTTTATGGTACCAGCAAAGCCCGGTGAGTTTTTAGCTTTGTGCAGCGCTACATGTAGCGCATGTTTGAACACATTTTTGCCATGTGGCACGCGTTCTTTATGCTTATCGGGCTGACTTCCATCAATATATATATCTTTTTTAAAGCTCAATGGCGGTATACGTGGCACGATCAGCGCAGCAACAACCCCAGCTAAACAAACGGTTAAATAAAACGGGGCAAATAATTTTTCCAGCCCTACTTGGCCTAATACCACCAAACAAAAAGTAATTGATACCGCGGAGAACGTAGTACCGATAATCGCCGCTTCACGCTGAGTATAATGCTTTTCTTCATATTGGCGCGCGGTCATTAAAATACCCACACTGCCATCACCTAGCCACGAAGTTGCACAATCAACAGCACTTCGCCCTGGAACGCCAAATAACGGGCGCATTACTCTAGTTAATAACGTGCCTACTAACTCAAGCAAGCCAAAATTCAACAATAAAGGCAGTAATAAACCCGCTAAAATAAATACCGAAAATAACACCGGCAATAAATCTTTTAGCACTAAGCCACCGGTATTTCCTGATGTAATACCATCGAAAAGTGGAATTAAAAACTCTGGTAACGTCGATTTAAAATCCGGATTATTAATACTTAAAACCGTTAAGATAATAAACGCCATACCAAATAAGCGGATCACTAGCCAAAGCCAATGCACATCAAAAAGATGCTTTAAAATAGTAGATTTCATTAATACCGCAGGCTTAAAAGCCTTGAAAATCAATGATAAAACACCTGTAGTACAAATAATTAGAGTGATCAACGTATCGGCATACGATGTAATATGTGCTTGCACCGCTTTTGCCATAACAGCGATAGGAATAGTCATTGCCCCGTCCATTGGCACTGGAGTCATGAATAAGAGGACGCCAATCAATGAAGGAACTAAAAAATTAAACCATACCTTAAAGTCAAACTGCGGGTGAGAGGAAGCTAGATTAGACATTATTTTCAACCTGTAGAAACCACAAAAAGAGCAAAAGCTCTTTTTGTGGTGTTATTATTATTTATTATTAAATTTTAATACCGCGTTGGCGCAGAGCACTTTCTAACGCTTGTTGTAAGTCATTCATCGTACCAGGCTCTAACGTTGTGCCTTCATCGTCCATCCACGTTAAGCTAGTACCACCTTCTTTGGTGCGACTGACTAAGATTTGATATTGGCCGTTTTCAATCGGCAATTCAGCAAGTTCTTCACCCCAAATTGAATCCCAAACACTTGATTCAGGTTTGTTGTAATCAGCCGTGATCAAACCACGTTCTTGATCAATTTCAACTATCGTAAACGATAGGCGCTCAAGAAATCCTGAGAAACGATCAAATATTACAAAGTAATCCTGTTCAGTTACCAGTGCCGCATTGCCTTTATTATCAAAACCCATTTCCAGCGAAATAATGCCTTGTTGTTTACGTATTTCAACTTCAAGTTGACGATAGCGATAATCAAACTCAGCCACTACTTGGTTCAGTGCACGCACTTCTAGCTGCTGTTGTAAAACTGGTGTCAATGGCACATCTTTACTTTTATACTCAGCTAACTTAGCGCTTAATGAAGCTGTGCGTTGATGTGACTTTTCTTCAATAGTAAAAATAAAACGTTGCTCAGATACCGCAGTATCGCTATCCCATAACCAACCTTCTTCAGGTTTAATTATGGCATACCAGTCAGTTTCTATTGAACCTAATAACTTATCTTGTTTGATTGCCTTTGTTTGGTGTTCCGCTAACACAGCGTGCACAGAATCCCAAATAAACTCATCTAAATCGACAATACCATCGTTTTTATCAAAATAAACGCGTGCTTGTTTATCACCTTCTTCAACCCAACTGCCTTTTGCCACAGTTAATACTTGTGCTGGGGGACGATAGTTTGTTGAATCCGGATTATTGTCATATTCCGCCACATCCATTTTATAAATGGGGTCTAAAGCTGGCTGAGCCAATTGTCCTGGCACTTGTACCGGCTCACTGGCACGGTAATTACGTTTTTGATGCGCTTCGTCAGTGAACACACCACATCCTGACAAGCTAACCAATACGCTTACAGCAAGCGCTTTTGGGATCCAATACTGCACAGATAATTCTCCTTAGCATACCCTTAATTGTTTTAACAAATATATGAGTGGGTTATGCCGATTTGGTTCAGTGTAAAGTCAATATTAACTTTACGTATCTTGTTTTTATGCAAAACCCGTTACTTTGGGGTACGGCTAAACGTAAGTGTCAGCCTGTCAATATGCAAAATTTTAACTATGGTACTTTCCCATGCCACTAAAAACAAGAAACACTGTGCTTTAATAACAGCTTAATTATCTCGGCCTGTAGTTTAGCGATTGTTTTGTGTTAAACTTCGCCGCCGTGTGGTGGTAATTGCCGGCTTAGCTTACTCTGATTGTTATTAATAATATAACCTAGGTACTTGAATTCATGACTGCTTTTTCAAATCATCAGATCGTTTTAACTGCCATTGGCGATGATCGCCCTGGTATTGTCAGTGAATTAACCCAATTAGTCAGTGACTGTCACTGTAATATTATTGATAGTCGCATTGCCATCTTAGGCAATGAATTTACATTTATTATGCTGTTATCAGGTGATATGTCGGCAATCAGCCGCATTGAACACACCCTGCCCCTCAAAGGCATGGAGCTGGGCTTACTCACTATGATGAAGCGGACAGCCAGTCATACTCAAAGTGAATTTTGTGCTGGCTACACCCTCGAATATACAGGTATCGATACACCTGGCACGTTAAGTAAAGTTACCCGCTTTTTTGCCGACAACCACATTAGTATTTGTTCTTTAAAGTCAGATACCTATGACGAAGAAAAAGATACAAAAATGCGCTGTGAACTGGAGTTTAACATTCCTGTTGAGGTTGACATTGATACGTTTAAAGTCCAATTTGAAGATCTGTCGCGTACTCTAAACGTAGATTACATATTTCGACGCATTCGCTAAGGAGCAAAGCATGAACACAATTAATCCATTACAAGCCGGCGACAAAGCCCCCGCTTTTAGCTTACAAAACCAAGATGATGAAACAATCGTCCTTGCAGAGCTATTAAAAGAGCAGCAAGTATTAGTGTACTTTTATCCAAAAGCATCAACACCTGGTTGCACCGTGCAAGCTGAAAACTTACGTGATGAAAAAGCTGTGTTAGCACAGCTAAATACCCGCGTGGTTGGTATCAGCCCTGATCCGGTAAAAAAATTAAAGAACTTTGAAACCAAAAAAGAATTAAACTTTGACCTACTTTCAGACGAAGATCACGCGATTGCAGAAGCATTCGGCGTATGGGGCTACAAAAAGTTTATGGGTAAAGAGTACGACGGCATTCACCGTTTAAGCTTCTTGATCGGCCAAGACGGAACAATAAAGCACTTTTTCGATAAATTTAAAACCAAAGACCATCATCAAGTGGTGCTGGATTATTTGACTAAATAATCGGTGCTAGGTGCTACAGAGTTGAACTTAAGCGTTGCCGATTGGCAACGCTTTTTTTATGCACGAGAGTACGAAATAAAAGCGCACCTACAACATACTTGTAGTTGTTATTAAAAAACTACTTTTTTACATGACATCGCTAACGGTTTTACTATCAACAAATTGTTCAAAACTGATGATCTTACCCTCTTTGAGTATCCATAAATGGGCGACTCTGGCCTTAAAAAATTTGCCTGTGGCTTTATTGGTTCCGCTATAGCTACCATAAGCAAACACCTTGTCGCCAGCAGCAACATAGTCTTCTACCGCAAAATTATAACCATTCCATTCACTGCCTAACCGTACAAATACATTTTTTTCAATTTCATCAAAGCCTTGGTAGGTTCCGGCATATGGAAAACCAGCGGCTTCCGTCCATTGTGTTTCGTTTGTTATATAACGCTTGAGGTTTTTACCGTTTTCTTCTGAGGTCTTACCTTCATAAGTACTTTTTACAATATCAAGATTGGTCATCGATTTAGTCTCCAGATTAAAACTATTGTAATGTTCTAATGACGATATTTTGGCAGTGGTACTGCATGCTTGAAGCATAGCCAAAGCCATTACTATCGTGATTACTCGCTGAATTCCCCCCATGAAATGAAGCCTGTACAAAGAGTTGAACAGACCTTTCAAACTGCAAGCAGCTTGAAAAGCCATAAATAAATTTAAGCTGTAGTAATTAGCCCCAAGGCATCTCGCCCATAATAACTTTGGCACTTAACGCCAATACGCTATCGCCGCCAATATTTGGATAGCTTGCTTTCATTTTACTCATCAATTCACTTGAATTAGCTGAAGACTTGGCTGCAGCTTCAAAGTCTTGAATGTATTTGCGAGTAAAGTGCACCGCTTCAATAGTCAATGGCTTATCACCTAACATATGACCAGAGATCACAGTTTTAGGATGCAGCTGCTCAATAACATCAAGGGTTTTATACCAACTTTGACGTGATTCAGGTGTTTGCGTATCTGCTAAAAAAACATGCATGTTGTTAAATACCACAACACCACCCAACATAGTTTTAGTCGAAGGGATCCATACAAAAGTATGTTTTGGATCATGACCGTCAAGACCAACAATATTCACTTTTTCACCATCAACCAATAAGGTGTCGCCTTGCAATACTTCTGGCAAAACTAGTTTTTGCGGTGCGTTTTCTTTAAGAATTGGCCCCCAATAAGCCTTTTTAGGCGCCATTGACGCTTTAATATAATCTCGGGTTTTAGCAGTTGATAATACCTTAGCATCAGGATAGGTCTCGGTGATCACGTCTAAGCCAAAATAATAGTCAGGATCACCATGACTAATATAAATAGTGGTTAATTTTTTACCTGATTTTTTAATCAACTCAACCACTGATTGTGCATCATTGCGCTGAAATTGCGCATCAACTAAAATCGCTTCGGTTGGACCGCTGATCAACACCGAACTAACTGGGAACGTGCTTTTTTGTTGTGGATTAAACACACTGGTTTCAAGTGTTGCACTAACTGCATTGGCAGATACTGCCATCATTGTAGCAAGCGTGCTTGCCTGAATTAATTTAGATAAAAATGTCATAGTAGCCTCTAAAATGTCGCTCATTTAGCGAGTAAATTGGGTGTTTTTAAACGTGTAAAATTATTGGTTAATCAATCGTACTAATTAATTGTTTTACATAAGCTAACCACTGCTGTGGCTGACCGTAATAACGCGAGTGGTCTAATTTAGTAAATGCGCCATCGCCGTGCTCAAACGCAAGTGTTGGAAACCCACTACCGCCAACTAAATTCAACATCTGCCGCGCTTTAATTATTTGCTGCTGCGTTTTTTCGCCACTAAAAAGGTCAAACGCATTTAAAAAAGCCCTAGAGCTAGCACCAAGTTGAGTGGCTATGTTAGCTAAATTAGCTATATCAGACTGAGAACGGCCAAGTACAAATTGATCAACTTGCATTCTATGCAGCATGGCAACAGTATTAAGACCTAAAGATCCACCAGCTAGTAGCGCCGTGATCGGCGTATCTGAATCTAAAATTCGCTGCTTATCATCTAATAGCGTTTCATAATAAGTTGGACTAAATACTTGCCCCGTTAAACTCGTGATCCTGTTATCCATGGCGATTATTTGCTGATGAAAATCAGCTGATAACTGACGTTTATTAGCCCCTGAAAATAAGCCGCCGCCATACAGCTTAATATCTATTGTTGTTAATTGAGTGAGTTCATCAATCAGCGGTGCGACGGCATAACACCAACCACACTGCGGGTCCATAATGAAATGCAAGGTCTTCATTTTATTTTCCTGTCAGCAGTATTAAATTTATGAAACAAGTATAAATTGCAAATATGTTGCAATAAACATCACAACAGGCAATAGTTAATTGCATATATCGAACATATAGGAAATAAAATGGACAGGATCACCGCAGCTCAAGTCTTTGTTAGAATTGTCGAGCAAGGTAGTATGGTCAGCGCAGCGCATTCGTTAGATATGTCGCGCTCGATGGTAACTAGGTACTTAAGCGAAATGGAAAGTTGGGCGAATAGTCAGTTATTACATCGCTCTACGCGTAAACTCACGCTCACCGCCGCAGGTGAAAAAGCTTTTGTAAATTGTCTGTCGTTATTAGATTTAGCCAAACAAGTGTCTATCCCTTTAGAGCAAGATCATGTCGCACAACCTGAAGGGTCGATCCGTATTTCTTGCTCTCAATTTGTCGCCGCTAATTTATTGCCAGCAGTAATTGATCAGTTTTTAGATGAGTATCCCAAAGTACATATAGATATTCATATCAGTAACCAAGTAACTAATTTAGTTGAAGATAGAATCGATCTAGCAATACGTATTACCAACGACTTAGACCCCAATATCATTGCACGCCCGCTGGGTCGTTGCCGCTCAGTGTTATGCGCCACCGAAGATTACCTAAATCGTTTTGGTTACCCTGTTTACCCTGATGATTTGGCCAAACATAATTGCTTAATTTATTCTAATTTTGGAAAAAGTTTGTGGCATTTCAGCAAAGAAGAACTCGCGGTTGTTACTTCAGTCGCTGGCAACTTCAGTGCGAATGAATCAATGCTCTTACTTCAATCAGCACTCAAAGGACGCGGTATATCTTTACAACCTAAACATGCCGTACAACAGTTGATCAATGATAAAAAGCTGGTTCATGTGCTCCCCAACTATGAGCCAGCGTCCTTAGGTATTTACGCCATATACCGTTCTCGCAAACATCAATCTATCGCGATTAGAAAGTTACTCGAGCGCCTAATTGCGCATTTTGAAAAAACAGACACTTAAAAATATAAATAACTTAAAATTAATAAGCGCATAAATCAGCTAATGCTACTTAAACGCTCGTGGTATTGCTCAATCGTTTGATTCAAAAAGGTGAGCTCTGTTTTACTCAATTTTACATCTTGCAAATACTTTTTCGTCAATAACGTAGCTTTACACAGCTTATGCCAGCGTAGAATTATAGCTTTGTCATTAAGTCTATTTGCTTTTTATCATCAACTTAAGTGCTAAATGCGTGTGATTACTCATCACTGCATACGCACACACATCAATGCAACTACCTTACTTAGCCAATTTGAGTAGTTTATCTTCTACCCAGCCTCTGCGGTGCTCGTAGGACTGACCTGTAAAACGGTCTTCACCGCATAAAACAGTACGGCGTACACACAGGGAAATACAATGACCAAATTTTAGGCTGAGTGTCTTGCTTATTGTCTTGCTTATTGTTGAGTAAACCAAGACTTAGTAATTCAACTCTAGCGAATACCACTGAAGCGATAACCTCATTTACGCCACTAACCTTTGGTACTTATACTGCTTCGGTTAGTGTAACGGACTATGCAGGTAATACGGTTGTAAAACAGATTTTAATTGCTGTTTCTATGCATGATGTTAGCTGGCTTGGTAGTGTTAGCGGTCGTCTGGTTGATGCTTTAGGGCGCGGCCTTGCTAATGTCGATCTGTTTTCAAGTGAAGCAATAATAGACAGTTTATATTTCTCTACGGATGATAATGGCTATTATCAAGCAGTAATAGGCGTAGGAGCAGAGAAGAAATTTAACATTATGGGTTTAGCTCTCCATTTACATCTGCTACCGTTGTGAGAGAGCAGCAGGTAACTACCAACCACTTCACCATTGATTTAGGTACAAAAACAGCACTTATTAAGCAAAATGTCCGTATTGGTTTGACAGCTTGTGAAGGTTATAGCGGCCCTACTGAGCTTAAGCTTAAATTTAACTCATTAGATTTCACGTTAGAAGGGGGAGAATTAGATCAGTCCGTTTCTGACAATCAAACAATCACTATTGGCAAAACCAAAGATTTTTCAATACTTGCACCTTTTTTATATCGTGTAGAACCAGATGATTATCCTGTTATTTGGATAAAAAACACCGAAAAAGGAGATTATGATCATAAGGAAGAATGGCAATTAGATTTACGTGCTAACTCAAATGATGTTGTTGAGCACACATTTGAAATCTGTGACCAACTCACCCCATAATGATTAAATCTTGCTTGATAAACCTTTATCGAATTTTCAGCTTAGGTCGATTCAATTTATCTTAATCAGAAAAGCTTTTGTACTAGTACAGAAGCTTTTTTGAGTAGATATCACTGATTTTTAGTGAGACGTTCAAGCTCTATATCACCTAGATACACCAAGATTTTAGTATTGAATATCGCGAAGATAGCCCACCATTACCCGCTAATGAAACCTTTAAAATTAACAAAGGATCTTGTAGTGAATTGTCTTAGATGCAAATTAATCTGCTGCGCCATTTTGGCATTGCCGTGCGTTTTGTCAGCGGCTATTTCTATTTTGATATGGAAACCCCTTCGATGAACTGCACGCTTGGCAGAGGTTTTTTACCTGGTACAGGTTGGTTAGGTTTTAACCCCAACCATGGTATTTTGACTGATAATACCCACTTTGATGTCGCGTCCAGCGCCGCCCGAAAACACCATGCCTATTTATGGTGGTATACGGGGCAGCGCAACATCGCAATTAATCACCAACTTAAGTAAAAAAAAACGTCGATAACCTAAAGTCAGACTAATGCTAAGGCGACAAAAAGGGTGCTGTTTGGCTGGCCTTTGACTTAGCGACATTGGCCGGTGGTCCTTGAGCAACAATATTCCCACCTTCATCGCCCGCACCAGGACCAATATCAATGACCCAGTCGCTATGGCTCGCGACCTGCATATCGTGTTCAACCATGATTACGGTGTTACCTGCGTCTACCAGACCATTTAATTGCAACATCAACATAGCGACATCTGCGGGATGAAGGCCATTAGTTGGTTCATCGAGAATATACAAGGTGTCACCGCGTTGCGTTCGTTGCAACTCAGTAGCTAATTTTATCCGTTGCGCTTCACCGCCCGATAATTCGGTAGCAGGCTGACCAAGCCTTAAGTAGCCGAGCCCCACTTGCAACAAGGCATCCAAAGCGCGTGCTATTAAAGGCTCATCCATAAAAAATTCACGAGCTGTTTCGACGGTTAAATCAAGCACTTCAGCGATATTTTTATCTCGATAAGTAATATCGAGCGTTTCGTCATTGTAACGCTGCCCTTGACATACCTGACAAGGCGAATAAACACTAGGCAAAAACAACAATTCGACACTCACAAATCCTACGCCTTCACAATTCGAACAACGCCCCTTAGCTACATTAAACGAAAAGCGCCCTGCGTCGTAGCGCCTCGCTTTTGCTTTGGGTGTGGCGGCGAATAGCTTACGTACGTGGTCAAACAAACCGGTGTAAGTGGCAAGGTTTGAGCGTGGTGTGCGGCCAATAGCTTTCTGATCCACGGTCACTAAACGTCGGATGTGCTGTATGCCATCAACAATTTTACCGCTGGTGGCGATTTCTAATTCTTCCTCAAGTAAATCAGTCTCATCATTGGGTGCCTCGACGGTATTTTGCTGACCAAGGGCATCAGACACAAGCTCCACCAGCGCCTGACTGACTAAACTCGATTTTCCTGAACCCGATACACCGGTAACGCTAGTCATAAGCCCTAGCGGAAACTCAATGTCGATATTCTTCAGGTTGTTTCGCTTAACCTGAACTAATTTGAGCCAAGCATTCGGCTGTCTTGGCCTATGTGCTGCACTGTCATCTTTATTAAACACAAATCGACCAGTGTGAGACTCGGTTACCTCGCGCAAGCCCTCAAGCGGACCACTGTAAATAATTTCTCCGCCATGGGTTCCAGCATTGGGACCTACATCAACAATCCAATCTGCATGGCGAATAACGCTAACATCATGCTCTACCACAAATACTGAATTACCCGCTGCGATTAATTCATCTAAGGCACCTAGCAATGCTTGAGTATCAGCGGGATGCAGACCGGCTGAGGGTTCGTCTAATACGTAAACGACACCAAATAATTGAGAGCGGATCTGCGTTGCAAGGCGCAGGCGCTGTAGTTCGCCCGGAGATAACGTGGGCGTACCACGTTCAAGCGACAAATAACCCAAACCAAGTCGAGTAAGCGCTTCAACACGAGTAAGAATATCGCTGGCAATACGCTGTGCGACGATGGCTTTTTCTCGATTAGCGGTGTTATCAGCGGGTTTGTTATTAGCTGTATCCTTTAACCGCAACGCCAACTCAGTCAGCGTCAATTGCGACAATTCACCAATATCAAGTCCAGCAAATTTAACCGACAGTGACGCTTGTTTGAGTTTTTTACCCTGACATTCGGGGCATTGAGAAATCTGCATAAACTGCGATACCCGCTTTTTGGTGCGCGGGCTTTGCGTAGTAGCAAATGACTGCAAAATAAAACGCTTGGCGCTTGTATAGGTCCCCATGTAATTGGGCTTTTCCCCTTTATCAATTGCTTCTCGTATTTGGCTAATATTGTAGTCTCGATAAACCGGCACTTCAGGGGTTTCATCGGTAAACAAGATCCAATCCCGCGTTTTTTGTGGCAATTTTTTCCAAGGAGTATCAACTTCATAGCCCAATGCAATCAAAATACGCAATAAATTTTGCCCTTGCCATGCTGGCGGCCATGCCGCGATAGCGCGTTCCCTAATAGTCTTGCTGTCATCTGGTACCAACGACTTCTCTGTCACTTCAAATACACGACCTATGCCATGGCATCGCTCACAAGCGCCCTCTGGGGTATTTGGCGAGAAGCCGTCAGCGTAAAGTATATTTTGACCTGTTGGATATTGCCCTGCACGGGAATAAAGCATGCGCAAGCCATTAGAAATCGTGGTAACACTACCAACAGATGAACGCACCGATGGAGTTCCTCGCTGCTGTTGCAGTGCTACTGCTGGCGGTAACCCTTCGATTGAATCAACATCTGGCTCCTCTACTTGATCAATCAAGCGACGGGCATAAGGCGAAACAGAATCTAGGTAACGACGCTGAGATTCAGCAAACAAAGTGCCAAAGGCCAATGACGACTTTCCTGAGCCAGAAATACCAGTAAAAACCACCAAGGCATTACGGGGCAAATCAACATCGATGTTTTTTAAGTTGTGAACCCGTGCACCTCTAACTTGGATACATTCATCAGGCTCAATACGACTAGGTTTGTTTTTTTGTCGAACGATTGTTATCTCCTTTTTTGTAGCGTGTTGGCATAAAAAAACCACCTTACGATTTTATAGATATGGAGGTTGATGATAAATTAGCAAGGCTAAAATTATTCAGCATAATTGATTGGAATGAATTTATTTTGGCAGGATAAGTCAGGCTTGACTCCTTACCCAACGAAAGAGCCATAACAATTTACCGTGGGTGAATAATATCTATCAGATCACAGTAACCAACTCAATTAAAGGTTAAAAAACAATCAAGTTAATTGTGTAGAACCAGTTCCTAAATGAGTAATTCTACAGCCTGAACGCACGCCTAAACGGCGAGCAACTTATTGCGAGTCCAGCGGCCGCAGGCCGCGATGTTTAAGGAGCTTGTTATGTACCTATTCACTCATGAGCTTATAGGCAATTGGGTACTCATTTTTGTAAGAATCAGAATTCAAATGTTCAGCTAATGAGGCACAAGTATTTTCTTTTTCGGACTGACTCATTTTATTAAATAGAATGATCTTATTTCTTGAAACTTGCTTTGCCATTTCAAATAGCTGTTCACGCATATCTATTGGAGTTCTATCTAGCCCGTCAGTTAAATTAGCAACCACAGAACTATTTCGAGTCTTCCATTTATCAATAGCTTCTGAAAGTAGCGCTCCTTTTTCAGGTGCTTTCCGTTCGCACATGAACTTTATAACATCTACTTTTTTAAAGTAGCCATATATTATTCCAACTGCCTCTCCCTCATTTTCGGCATCTAACTCAGAGTTTGAGTGAGCAAAACTGGATATCATCGCAGCAAAAACAACTATAAATACTCTCATACTCAACCTAGGCACATAACGTTTAACATATGGGGATTTTAGGAGCGCTTTTTCAGCGAGTAAAATTCCCACCATGATATTTTTGTTAGCACTTAATTGCATATTTCCAATTATCTCTATTGGCATAAAAAACCCAAGTTAAATTTTGAGGGACAAGATACAACTCTAGTATTTCTGTAGATTTCTGAAATTCAAAAAATGACTCAATAGTGAATTGGAAAGAATCACTCAAACGCTTGGGTTCTCCTAACTTATGATAAATCCGCTCGAAAATCTCGAAAGCCCAAACTGATTCAGCATTTTTAAATTCAGGAGTGTCAGTAAATACTTTTGTAAATGCAGCTAAATCTAACCATTGTTCAGTTTCTGAATTTAAGCCTTTAACAATTTTCCAGGAACCATCTCGTAGATACAAATCATCGTTGAGTGAGGTATCAATAATGGAATCCAAGCTTAAAAAATTCACAGTTCTATCCTTGAGTGCTAACGCCAAGCTCACCTGCAGTTTTAGCGTTGAGCAATTGTGTAAAATTGAGCTACGCGACATACACAATTGAGCGTAGCAAAAAATGTCAGGTGCAGCCTTTTGATAAGTGCTTTCACCACCATTTGGGATACTCTTTAAATGTATTAGCCAGCCCCTTCTTGACCCGTGGAGCCAACAACAATATGGAGTTGATATTTGCTGCGCTTGACGACATGCGCTCATCTCTAGGATTTATTTCTAATTCTGTGGATGCATCCGACCCACGTACTGCAAATAAGACATAATCACTCATATCTCTAAGTGTTGCTTCTTGAATCTGACTTAATTCTTTCTCAAACCGATCAAGTTCATCCGTTTCAATCCAGACATGAGGATAGTTAAATTTCATGCTTTGGGAAAGAGGGTTGTCATCCGGTTTGGTTTTAAGTTCTATTTCAATAGAAAATGCAATAGAACTAGTTCGCCCCTCAATCTCTAGTGGCTCAAGAGACAGCCTGAATCCATCATTTGTATATTCGATAGCACTCATATTTTTTTAGACTAAACGCCTGAATAATGTGTGAGCTAGTTTGGCAGTTTTATTGCGCTGTTTGCAACTAAAAATGACAAACTAAAGAGAATCACTATTTATTCTCTTGTTAGGTACCGAAGTACACCTTAGCTTTATCGTACTTGAATAGATAAGCAATAAGCAAGCATGGAACTATTAAAGCAAAAGGTAAATAGATAAAACTATCGCCATTAGCGTTTGGAATGACAAAAGTTGCTAAAATAACAAAAGCATAAAACTGGCGGCAATATTGCCATTTTTTAATAAGTAAAATAGCGCTAGTAGGAAAAAACAAACCTATTAAAATTAAGTGAATACCCAAATCATTTTGCCAAATTTCATCAAAACCCATTGACTGACCTTTGTAGGAAAAATTCACATCAAAGCCAGGTATTACAGCCGACAGGAAAAACAAAAAGCAAAATAATCCGTGTGCTGTTATGAATTTCAATATTAGAGGCATAGATTTGAAATCTTCGACCACGATTAGGTACCTAACGAGGCTGTAGAATAACTCGTTTTTAATTTATTTTTATTGATGCATTAACCATAGCTGAGTTCCTATTTTGATTCAATCGGTTACTTCGATTTTACGTGAAATATAAAAAGAGGATTTACTGTTTCTTTAATGGGCGTTTTGGAAGGTATGACAGGTGTTTAAGTGGCTTATTTGGAGAGGTAGCAGCTTACCTTTATTAATGCATCGTGTTTTGCAGCTTTTCTATATTATGAACTAAGCAATACAGTTGCCATTGGGCATTCACTTTCGTTTGACCGCGTAAGGTCAATTTATTCATGCCTTTGTTAACTGTAATATTCCGCTGTTTATTTAAAGGAAAGCAGGCTCTATACAGCCAAGTCGTTTGCCATTCCGTCAATAAAAAGCTGCCGTCGCCCGATTGGGCAGTCTATTTTGACCTTCATTTTGTCGATATAGCTTAGCTTTTTACGCGATTCATTATTTTTAAACTGAACTTGCCGTCCTGTTTTTATAGGTGGCTTTCGCATACATTGCTGTTGCAGTGGGCATACCTTGCAATCTTTTAAGTAACCGCAGAATCGAGTGTATTTTTGGTTGTGGCTTCAGGCCAGCTTCGCTGTTAAAATTCATTCCCGATGAATTTTTCAGGGTCGGTAATATTACTTTTAATGGGCTTGCCTTTGCTGCCCGTTTTTTCCTCGTGGGTCGCTAAGAACGCCGTGATTTTATCTGCACTTTTATCCAGCTTTTCTTTTTGCTTTAAATCCTGTGTTATCAACTCTTCGCTCAGGCTATCTTGTGATTGGTGACGTTCGATAATACGTTTACTCGCGCGTTCTAGT
>NZ_JACJEY010000258.1:0-213 GCF_014164295.1 Pseudoalteromonas sp. SG43-7 | reverse complement strand
CAAATGTACCTGGCAATATTTGCTCAGCAAAATTGATTGGAATGAATTTATTTTGGCAGGATAAGTCTGGCTTGTAGTTGGCCATAACAATTTACCGTGGGTGAATAATATCTATTAGATCACAGCGGACAGGTAGATTCAAGGTTAGAAAACAATCAAGCCGAATATGTAAAATCAGTTCCTAGAAAGAGTAATTCTACAGCCTCAACGCCC
>NZ_JACJEY010000257.1:0-214 GCF_014164295.1 Pseudoalteromonas sp. SG43-7 | reverse complement strand
ATAGACATAATGACTCCCACACGGTGTTAGCCTCCGCTTTTCGTGGGTTAGCTTAATTCAAAGCCAGAGCCATAATTAGTTTATCAATTAACTAAACAGCAGAGGCTAACATGAATAAACATAGCATACTTTTTATCGGACTTGATACACATAAAGAATTCAATGAAGTCGCCTATATTGAAGAACATAGAGGTGCACAACCTGTTCACCTTGG
>NZ_JACJEY010000256.1:0-214 GCF_014164295.1 Pseudoalteromonas sp. SG43-7 | reverse complement strand
TATATCAAGAGCAAAGCTTTATAGAGCGCGTCAGTTTATTGCTCACTCATGAAATTGATACGCGTGAGCAAAGAAAAATCGACCGGCTAGTGCGACACGCTAAATTCCGCTTACCGGCTCAGTTAAATCAACTGATTTACTCGCCGACACGTAATATAGAAAAAGCACAGATACGTAACTTAAGCCAAAATAGCTGGCTAAACTTACATCAAAA
>NZ_JACJEY010000255.1:0-215 GCF_014164295.1 Pseudoalteromonas sp. SG43-7 | reverse complement strand
ACCTCAGTAAAGCGGCTCTATAAAACCACGTTGTTTGCCATTCCTTCAAGAAAAACCTGTCGTCGCGCCATTGGACTGTCTATTTTGACCTTTATTTTAATTAGCTAACGGTGGATTTAGATCACTGGATCCGCCGTAGGATAAGAATGTGCTACTGGCGGCAGTGGCGCTCTTTATAAAAAATAGCACGCACTAAAGTACGCAGTTTAATGAAA
>NZ_JACJEY010000254.1:0-215 GCF_014164295.1 Pseudoalteromonas sp. SG43-7 | reverse complement strand
CATAGACATAATGACTCCCACACGGTGTTAGCCTCCGCTTTTCGTGGGTTAGCTTAATTCAAAGCCAGAGCCATAATTAGTTTGTCTATCAACTAAACAGCAGAGGCTAACATGAATAAACATAGCATACTTTTTATCGGACTTGATACACATAAAGAATTCAATGAAGTCGCCTATATTGAAGAACATAGAGGTGCACAACCTGTTCACCTTGG
>NZ_JACJEY010000253.1:0-216 GCF_014164295.1 Pseudoalteromonas sp. SG43-7 | reverse complement strand
CTGATACTTATCTACTTTTACTAAATTGAACTTAGAAAAATCCAAGCAACTTTTAGCTTTATCACGTAAAGAGCCTAATGCGAGAAAGCGAATACGCCTGCTTGCTGTTTCATTATTCTTTGAGGGTGAAAACAGAACGAATATTGCTAAGCGGCTAAATACAGCGCGCGGCAGTGTCAATAAATGGGTTTCAAACTACCTTAATAATGGCGTTAC
>NZ_JACJEY010000252.1:0-217 GCF_014164295.1 Pseudoalteromonas sp. SG43-7 | reverse complement strand
AATTGGGATAAAAGCATAAAAGAAGAGTTTTTTAGACAAAAATGTCAAAAAAATCCACTGGTTGATAAAGCCTATTATCAGCAACGGGATCTAGGTTTTGTACCTAGCGAGCTACGCCAAGCATTTTCTGATCTAAACCGTAATATCATTAGCCAGCTTGGGCAACTCAATCCTATCGCTCAATATATGAGTAAAATGTGCAGCGAGTACAAAACAG
>NZ_JACJEY010000251.1:0-231 GCF_014164295.1 Pseudoalteromonas sp. SG43-7 | reverse complement strand
ATGGCCAACTACAAGCCAGACTTATCCTGCCAAAATAAATTCATTCCAATCAATTTTGCTGAGCAAATATTGCCAGGTACATTTGAGTATGCGCTTTGTTATATTGTCGAAAATAAACTCGATTTGTCGGGCTTTGACGCGTGGTATAACAACGACAAAACAGGCGCGGCGGCGTATCCGCCGTCAGTGATGTTAAAGATTATTTTGCTCGGCTATGCACATGGTTTGATC
>NZ_JACJEY010000250.1:0-233 GCF_014164295.1 Pseudoalteromonas sp. SG43-7 | reverse complement strand
TCGTTCGTCGCAGCCAACGGATCAATATCAAAGGTTGGCGCAAGAGTATCGATCACTCCGCCATTTTCTGTGTCGCTAGCGGTATTGCCGGCGGCATCGGTGACGCTGGCATCAACAACAAAAGCGCCTTCTGCAAGCGGGGTCGGTACATCCACCGACCAACTGCCATCAGCCAACACAGTGGCAGTTAAGGTTTGTATATCGCCATTGGCATCGGTGACCGTAATGCTCAC
>NZ_JACJEY010000024.1:0-67982 GCF_014164295.1 Pseudoalteromonas sp. SG43-7 | reverse complement strand
TTGATGTTTCTTTGCGAGTGCTATCCAGCGTTGTAACGTTGAATAACCGACACCTAAATCATCTGCAATATCTTCTAGACGAACATCATCACATTGAGATAATGCTTTTTCAACCGCTTGAACTTCGATGATGCTGTCTTTTATTGCTCCGCATTAGGCCGCTTGGCTTTGATGCTATCGATTAGTTTATTTTGACCTGAATTTAGCACCACATTTATGGCAGAGTTTAGGTCTGATTTCTACGCCTTCACTACCTGATGCAAATGGAATCGAGTTACATTTTGGACACCTGTAATACAACCAAATACCAATGTTAAATACGAGCACTCCGATTAATGCACCATAAAAAGGATTTAGAAACTCAATATCAAAATATTGAAGAATAAAGCCACTTGAAAAGCATACAACAGTTAATAGCAATATGAGATAAAACCGTTTTTTTACTGGTTTAAATTGCTTCGATACATCATCCATAATTGAGTGTTGCTCCAGTTAAATTAACGCTGCAGTTGGCGGTAAAATGAGAGTGGCTAAATCGCGAGGAACAAGCGAAGCAAGTTACCACGCTACTTTATTACTTTATTACTTTATTACTTTGTTTTATTGTATCAACAGCACCGATAAAGTTTTGTGCTATTCATATTCGCTGAATACTTGGTGTACCCTAGCTGGTGTTATTTTATTAAAGTCATCTTGGTAGTAGTCCTTCGCATACTCAATAAAATATTCTGGAGTTATAGTGATTGCAGGGAGCAGCCAACTAGCTCCGTTATCTTCATTGTTTTGGAAATTAACAGTTCCTTGTTGCCATGACCCTGAGTTGGAAGTACGCCAAAAACAAAAGGTCACATGAGCTATTTCGAAGAAATCGTTATCTAAAACGCCGAGCAGTTCTTCAGGAGCCCCTTCATACATCCCTGGCCAAATTCTAAACTCTTCTTGAGCATGAGGACTAACTTCTGATTCATGATCGAAGCCTTTAATTAAAATAGCATCACCTTTTATGACAATGACGATTTCATCACCACCACCATTTTCATATGAAGCAACGTCTATCCCTGGCGCCCAATTAGCTTTGTAAGAAAAGCACCTTAGGTATTCGTCTTCACAAAGCTCTATATCCAAAGCTGCACTAGCTTTTAGAGCAGAGACTAGTTTTTTATTGGGTAGATTATCTAATATCATTTAAGCTCTCTTTGTGTGGGAGTAGACAATTTTATCTCTGATGTTTTTCTTTGTATTACAATACATTGATCATAAATTAAGAAAGTACATATATGCAATTAGGTCATCAAGTCTCTGCTTTTTATAGGCAAACCGGCGGCTCACCCTCCGGCAATTTTCACTTTGAATTTGAGTGCTTCGAGGATGGCTTTGAGTTTTTCGCGGTCGTCGCCTTGTACTTCAATGATGCCGTCTTTTACCGCGCCGCCTTGGCCCATTTTACTTTTAATGGTTTTGGCGAGTTTTTTTAAATCGTGTTGCTCGCTGTCAATACCAGTTACCAACATAACACCTTTACCTTTACGGCCTTTGGTTTGGCGTTCGATGCGCAGGGCGCCGTCTTTAAATACTTTACTAGCCACTTCTGTGCTTGGTTTTGGTTGGCTGATACGGCCTGTTTCGGTTGAATAAACGAGATTACTATCACTCATGCTTAACCTGCATTTAAAAAGTTAAATAAACAATGGCCTAGATAATATCAAATCTAAAACAAATTTGTGCATAGGGTGTTTTATTTTTGGTGATTTATCATTAACAAGTTATATTTAATACTAATTAAGAATGGATAATCTGAGCAGGAGTTAACTAATGGGTCTAAGTAAGAGTGCATCAGCAGATGGTGCTACACTGACTATTCAAATTAAAGGGAAGTTCGACTTTAATTTAGTGCAGTCATTTCGACAGTCGTATTCCGATATCAATGAAAAAACCGCTAAGGTCGTAATTGACTTGCGAGAAACAGATTACATGGATAGCTCCGCACTTGGTATGTTACTGAATATGAAAAAGACCTTGGGTACCTCAGTTGATGCAATTCAAATCAGTAATTGTCAGCCGCAACTGAAAAAAATCCTGCAAATATCACGTTTTGATAAAAAGTTTGATATTGATTAATGCATATTCTCGTTGTTGATGATCAGCCACTTAATTGTACGCTTTTGAAAGTAATGCTGGTGCAACAAAATTACGAGGTATCGACTGCCGCTAACGGTGTTGAAGCATTAGCAATATTAGCACAGCAGAGCATTGATATTGTGCTACTCGATGTAATAATGCCAGTGATGGATGGCTATGAAACAGCGACAAAAATTAAGCAGTTATACAACGATGTTCACCTACCAATTATTTTTATAACTTCTTTGGAAGATCATAGTAGTTTTGAGCACTGCTTGGAAGCCGGTGGTGATGACTTTATTCATAAACCGTTTGATAAAGTAATTTTAACCGCGAAAATAAAAGCCCACAGCCGTACCCGTAAGCTGAGCTTAAAGACCCACGAACAAAATAAGTTATTAGAATATCATTACAATCAAACCGAGTGCGAGCACGAAATAGTTGAGCATATTTTTAATAATGCCTTAGAAAACCAAAATAAGTTTACCAACAACATTGATTTTCATCTTTCACCGGCTTCTATGTTTAATGGTGATATGTGTTTGGTTGGGCAAAGTCCAATTGGTAGTTTGTATTGTATGCTTGGGGATTTTACTGGCCATGGTTTAGCAGCTGCGGTGGGGGCATTACCGGCATCGAAAGTGTTTTACACTATGGTTAATAAAGGCATGGCGGTCAGTGATATTGCCGCAGAAGTTAATGCCGTATTAGTACAATTATTGCCCGGGCATATGTTTTGTGCCGCGACAATTATTGAGTTAAGTAGCTCCGGGAAAAGTGTTTCAGCTTGGCTTGGTGGCTTGCCTGACGCTTATTTAATTGATCAACAAGGAAGCGTATTAAAAACCTTAGAGTCACAGCACATGGCTTTAGGGATTTTAGAAGGCGACGAATTTGAACGTGAATTAATTCATTTTGAAGTCGATAGCAGTATGCGTTTGGCGCTGGCCACCGACGGTATTATAGAAACCACCAATGAAAACGGTGAATTTTTTGCAGAGCAACGCTTTATAAAGGCACTTGCAAGCAAGCCTAAAGTGACTAGTCAAGATGTGATCGCGCAAGTGACCAAGTTTGCTCATGGTAGCAAACAACAGGATGACCTTAGTTTAGTGCTTTTTAATTGCATGGCGGTTCCTGCTGCGGCTGAAGAGCAAGCCGCTTACTCTCGGTTACCCTTTAATTTTTCTTTAACGCTTAATTCTCGGCAAATAAAACAAACCGACCCGGTGCTTGAAATCGTCGAAGTGATCACCCAAGTTGGCGGGCTAAAAGAGCACCGCTCTGATATTTTTTTACTGCTCTCTGAGGCATATAACAATGCACTTGATCACGGTGTATTAGGACTCGATTCAGCGATTAAAAATAAAGAGGATGGTTTTATTGAGTATTATCAACTTCGAGAGGCAACATTAGCTAAGCTCGTTGATGCATTGATCATTGTGGATATACGTTATTGCCCTGATACATTGAGCCTGTATTTTATAATTTGCGATTCTGGCAATGGTTTTGCAAGCACCGACAGTAATGCTAACAGTAATAATCGCGAGCACGGTCGTGGGTTATCGATATTAGAAGAAATAGCAGAGCAGGTGACTTATAACTCATCGGGTAATCAAATTGAAATGTGTTATCGATTGGTGCAACAACAAAGCTAGTCGTGATTGTTTAGCCATGCTATGATTCATTTTTTAGATGTTTGGATGGCTAAATGGTTTCTTCTTATTTATCTCTTGCGCAATTAGATGTGCCTGCTCAGTTAGTCTCTGCTGAGCTTACTAAGCTCGAAAGCTATTTATCAAATCAGTCGCTTCCTGCGGTACGCTGGCAATATCAAATACCAGAATTGGGTGAAGGCGGGGCGTGCAGTTTATTTGGTTACTTACAAGATGAGCCGTTTAAACTCACTGATTTTTTACCGCAAGATCAGCACACCACGCAAAAGCTTGCTCAATTACAACTAATTGTTGATTACGTTGTAGCGCAAACTAAGGTTGATTGGTACGGCATTTACCAAAGTACAGCAACACCTGAGGGTCAGCAATTACTTAAACTGGCTTACTTTGGCGCGCCAAGCCGACCGCTTTTTCCGCTTACAGAAGCATTTGCTGCTGGTAGTAATAATGTGCAGGTGGCACTGAGTAGTAAAGGGCGAGTGATCAACAACGTTGAGCAGTATTTGGCTGCGGGTGGTGAATATTATACTTGCGACCCTAAAGTAAAATCAGAAGCCTGTTTACCGCTTTTTGACAGTGCAAATCGCTGCGTTGGTATTGTTGATGGCGAAGCCTTTAATAACGATTTTTTCAACCAGCAAACATTAGCGCTATTAATTGCGTGCTGTATTAAAATTCCTCACTTTTTAGTGTAAATAACACTAGTCAATCTAGTGAGCTTTTATGTTAAGCTAAGTGCAACAGCTAACCCCTAAATAATGAAAGAGATAGTCAATGTTCTCAGTATTAAAACCATTACCCACTGATCCTATTCTTGGCCTTATGGCGGCCTATAAGCAAGATACTAACCCAAATAAGATTGACTTAGGGGTTGGTGTTTATAAAGACGAATTCGGTAATACGCCGGTATTAAAAGCAGTTAAAAAAGCTGAAGCGTTTCGTCTTGAAAACGAAACTAGCAAATCATACATTGGTTTGGCGGGTAACTTAGATTACTGCCAAAAAATGGAAAACCTATTATTAGGTGAGCACCAAGCGTTATTAGCTAATCGTGTTCGTACAGCACAAGCTCCAGGCGGTACAGGTGCACTGCGTGTTGCAGCTGAATTTATCGTTCGCTGTAATCCAGGTGCGACAGTGTGGGTTACTAATCCTACTTGGGCAAACCACATTAGCTTGTTTGAAGCCGCTGGCCTAACAGTTAAAGAATACCCGTACTACGATTATGAAAACAAAGATTTATTATTTGATGAAATGATCGAAACCCTTACCCAAGTGCCAAAAGGTGATGTGGTATTACTGCACGCATGTTGTCATAACCCAAGTGGTATGGACTTAAACGAAGCACAGTGGAACACGGTTGCTGAACTGGCAAAAGATGTTGGCTTTACACCGCTGGTTGATATTGCATACCAAGGTTTTGGTTCAAGCCTTGAAGAAGATGCAAACGGTTTACGTATTTTAGCCAATGCAGTTGATGAGTTAATCATTTGTTCGTCATGTTCGAAAAACTTTGGTTTATACCGCGAGCGTATTGGTGCATGTTCAATCATTGCTAAAGACAGCGCAACAGCAGACATTTCAAACTCTGTGATGTTAAGTGTGGTACGTAGCATTTATTCAATGCCACCTGCGCACGGTGCAGATATTGTAAATACTATTTTAAGCAGTACAGAACTGACACAGCAATGGCACAGTGAACTTGATGAAATGCGCAACCGTATCAATGGCCTACGTACTTTGATCAAAGACAGTCTAGCGGCAAAAGAGATTGCTCAAGACTTCTCATTTATTGACCGTCAACACGGTATGTTCTCTTTCTTAGGTATTAATAAAGAGCAAATTGAGCGCCTACAAAAAGAATACGGTATCTACATTGTTGGTTCAAGCCGCGTTAACGTAGCGGGTATCAGTCAAGCTAATATCGATTACTTTGCAAATGCTGTTGCAGACGTTTGTAAATAATCTTATTTAAATAGCGTTTATTGAAATAAAAAACCGCACTAACTTATTGTTGTGCGGTTTTATTTTTTAACCTAGAACCTAGAACCTAGAACTACGCGTCAATTAAATCTTCAACACCAACAATCAGCCAAGGCGCATCATCGCTGGTGGCACGCTCTAAGTGCCAAATTTCTAAAATAGGCTGTTCTTTATTATCGCCTAAGTCACGGTACTTTCCTTTAAAACGAACACTTACTTGCCATTTTTGTGCGTCGGTATCGGCACGTACAAGTTCTGCATCAATAAACATCACGTCAGTTGCAACGCAGTCAATCGCTTCACGTTCCGCTTTAAATTCAGCGACTAGTTCAGGGCTTAAGTATTCAGCCATCGTTGCATAGTCAGCATTATTCCATGCTGTTTGCAAAGTATGATAATGGCTACGCGCACCTTGTAAAAAGCCGTTAGTATCAAAGTTAGCGGGTAAATTAAACGGTACGTCATTGGTTTGACTAAATCCACTTGTAGTGGTGTGCTCAGGCGCAGTTTGTTTCATTTGCGGTGCAGTAAATGCTCCTTGGCCATGCGCCATTACAGGGGCGTTTTTACGACGCATTATACCGATGACAAGTTTAAAGATAATAAAGGCAATACCTGCCATTAAAATTATCTCAAGTAGTTGCATCCCTTCAAAGTCATCGCCCATCATTGCGGCGATTAATCCACCGGCTAATAAGCCGCCAAAAATACCTGCCATCATGCCTTTTTTGCTTGATTTTGGTTTTGCAGCAGGGGCGAGGGTATTGGTATCTGTTTGTTGTTTTTGTGCGGTTTGTTGTGTTTCTGGTGTTTGGCCTCGTTTTTTACTACCAAACTTTTTACGTGCTTGTGCATCAAAACTTGCAGTACATAATAGAGCAAGCAATGAAAATATAACAATCAGGTTTTTCATGAAGTTCCTTAAAACAAATTAGAACGGCGATTCTAAAGTAGTTCAGGAATTAGATAAATAGCGACAAACTGAATTAGCTCTAAAATGCTCAGTAGCTTGGTCAATAGACTAATTTAAAAGCAATTATTGGTTAAAGCGGGAAGAATATAACGATTGTTTCGTGAAGGTATAAATTGCATTGCCGCCATAATAACGGCAATGCAAAAGGAAGGTTAATTTAACCAGCGGATCGCACCATTGATACGATCATTATAATTTTCTAATGGCGCACCAAGACTTGCTACTAAAATAGTATCTGCGTCAGCACCACGGTTAATATGGCCTTCAAAACGATCGTCTTGAAAATCATCGTCGCCGATGCCAAACGATTGCTGTTTTGATGGCACTATAAATACCGTCATCGGGCCATAGTCTGATTCAAAAACCAGGTGCAACCCCTTTTGGCCCTTAAAGTCACAAAACATTAAGTAAGTCACTTTACCTGGCAATTCATCTAAATGGCCACCTAACACAGCAAATTTTTCATTTACCGTTGCTAAGCTGATTGCTTCGGTCTTTTGCAGCGAATTAATTTCATAGTAAACATGAGCAAGCGCATGTTCGCCAGCTGCGTACGCGACATTTTGTTCGCTGCTAAATAAAAATGCTCCCACAGCCACTAATACTGAGGCTGCCATGGCAAGTGGTAAACGAGCACGTTTAAAACGTGTACTTGCCTCAACTACATTATCTGTTCGTTGCGGCGGTGTTTGCGCGCTGATATCAGCTGGTGCTTGGTTGAGTTGCTCAGTTGTGAGCGACTCGTTTTGTGCATGCGCTGCGGTATTTGCCAAAATACGCTCGGCAAGACCTGCTGGCACCGGTACGTCAAGTGCATTGGCAAGCTCTAAATCAAAGGCCTGCATATCATTAATAAATTCTTGTCGCTCAGAGTGTTGCTCTGCAAACTCCACAAGCTCCTTATCTGTGCTGTTTGGCTGTGCGCTAATTCGGCGACGAAACTCGAGATCATCCATTAATTTGATGCCCCTTTAAGTTGTTCATCATCACGGCTCAATGCCTCTTTTAACTGGTTTCTGGCGCGGTATAAACGCGTCATAACCGTGTTTTTATTTAAATCTAATATTTCTGCTATCTCTTCACCGGAGCAGCCCATAACTACTTGTAATAATAATGGCTCGCGGTATTCATCAGGTAACTTAGCGATGTGACGTTGGATCACTGTTTGTTCCATTTCGTCATCCAAGGTGACGCTTTTTTCGTCAACTAAGGTGTCGTTTTCAACATCGCTATAATCAAATTGTTTGCGTTCAAAACGACGGGCATTTTCCCGGCGTAAAATCGTCAATAGCCATGGCTTAGCTGCTTTTTGATCTAATAATGAATCCAGAGATCGCCAAGCACGTAAAAATGTTTCTTGGACAAGATCTTCGGCAATATTAGGGTCGCGGCAGAGCCAATAAGCAAAGCGATATAATTCGCTATGATAAACATGAACAAGTTTTTCATAGCGTGTTTTTTTCTCTGCCATATCAACTAAGACCTGACTTTTAGAGTTTTCATTTCCAAGCATAAGCACTTTTTTTATTTATTTTAAGTTATTTACTATTTGAGCGCGGGGATTGCTCCCCGTCACTTAAACTCTATTTATAAAGTCCTTTTAATACAGCTTGTTGTGATTTTTTTTGTACTTTACGTTGCTCTTCTAACATGCCGACAATCGCAATTAAATCAACATCTGTATCATTAGGACTATAGAGTGCAGCCCGTAGTTTAGCAATATGTTGACTAAGCTGTGCATTATCAGCTAGTTGTTCAAGCTTGTCTATTGCACCGCTCGATTGTTTTGTTAAGTGCATTGCGTAACGATTTAGCGCCTGATAAAAGGCACTTACATCATTGCTTTTAGCGTGTTTCTTTAATTCATCTAATGAAATTGATGAATCACTATGGGTTACTGTCGGCTTTGCTTGCATCAAGCTGCGCTGAGATTGACTGCGCCACCATAAAATCAAGGTAATAAACCATAATAAATAACCAATCACACTGATAATAATTAACCATAGCGGATACTGATTTATCGGCGTTGCTTGATAACTTATTGCTGCAGCATCTGTTGTTGCGCTTTGTGATGGCGTAAGTGGCTGCGCAGCAACGGCTGCTGGAGTGCTTGTGCTACTAGGTGTTACTGTAATAGTACGAGCTGGTAATGTTGCATAACTGATCCGGTTAATCTTAGTGTTATACCAAGGCACGCTTACCTCTGGCAGTGTATAAGTGCCTGGCATCTGCGGTAACAAAGCGTACGAGGCTGTTTGTTGTGATATTACCCGACCATCGCGAACCAAATGATTATTTTCTTTTTCATCTGGGTAACTGCGAATACCTTTGATTTCAGGTAGTTCAATATCAGGTAGTTGCTCTTTGGTGATACCAAGTGCAGTTAAGGTCAGCGTTCGCGTAATAGGTGTACCCACTTCTACTGTGTCGTCAGCGGGTTGCCATTGCTCATCTAAATTAACTAATTCACTAGGCAGCCATGCACCTTGGTAGTCACTTGGTATCGGTTTAATTTCAATATCGACATTATCACCCAGTGCAGATACATCTAATTGGCGATAGTCTTGGCGAATTCGACCTTGAAAAGTTGGTGCTTGAATCGTGTAACTACCACTTTTTTGGGGCTGTACTAAATACTCGCGAGTGATCACTAAGTAACGCTTACCATCAACAAGTTCATAGTTTTCAGTCTGCTTGCCGATTTGACTTAGCTGCGCATCGGGCATCGCAGGGGCACTTAAATTACCATCAAGTAACTCTTTGGCAAGATATAGCTTAACCGTGTAAAGCCCTGCCTCTTGAACAAATAGGCTGTCACTTGAAAGCGATGCTTTAATAAAAATATCGTTGTTTTGCTGCGCATCTTTACTGCGTTCAGCCACTTTTAATGCAATGGGCGCAGAGCTGGCACCTGCTACACTAAATGCTGGGATTGTATAATCACCGGCAGTGCGGGTCATAAGTTTAATAGACCAGGTGGTTTCTTTTGAAATACTACCATTAATGATGTTTGTGCGGGTGCTGACACTGGTGCGGCCAACCACGAAGTCTTTTAACAGGACAGAGGTATCAGGTTGATCATTTTTTATGGTGTCATCTGCACTGATATTGAGCATAAAAAATTCACCCGCTAGTACCGGGTTTTTATCAACACTGGCTTGTAATTGCGTAACGGCCCACGAGGGCATAGCGCTGATAAGCAATAAACAACAGATTAATCGCATTACCATGATTTTTCGACTCCTTGTGGACGGCGTTGATTGTTTCGTTTTTGGGCTTCTAATTGCATTTTGTTACGTAACAGGATTGCGGGATCATCGGGTACTTTTCGCAATAACTGACTAAGCTGCTGCGCTTTCTCTTTTTCTTCGTTGGTAAGCTCTGCGGTTTGCGCTTGCACAGCTTGTTGCTTTGCCGCTTCTTCAGCTTGTTGCTGTTGCTCAGGAGTCATTTGTGGCTGCGCCTGCTTATCATCGTTTGCAGAGTCATCTTTGGGCTCGGTTTGCGCATCTTGTTGCTGTTGCTCATCAGTTTTATCACCTTGCTGAGGTTCAGCCTCCATTTGTGGATCGTTTTGCTTATCAGTTTGTTGATCAGATGGTTTGCCATCTTGCTGTTTATCATCAGTCTGCTGTTCATCACTTTGCTCAGATTCATCGCCTTGTTGAGATTGCTGATCCTGATTTGGCTGCTCACCTTGCTGTGACTTATCTTTATTTTGCTGATCTTGACCTTGTTCACCATCTTGGCTTTTTTGGTCTTGATCTTGGTTTTGTTCGCCGTCTTGGCCTTGTTGATTTTGCTGCTGTTGCTGTTGATTTTTCAATTGCTCAACAAGTGCCTGATTTTCTTTTGCTTGGGTAAAGTCGTCTTGCAAAGCTTGTGCTTGCTGATAGGCGACAATTGCTTCGTCGAGCTTGCCTGCCTTTGCTAGAGCATTACCGTAATTATATAAACCAGTGGCGCTTTTATCTTGGCTAAATTGTGCCAATGCAGCATCAAAATTACCTTGCTGGTAAAGCGCAGCGCCTTTTAGTTGACTAGAATTTGCTGTGGCAGCTTGCTCATATTCACCTTGTTGATAAGCGTCCAGCGCACGTTGATCTTGATTTTTAAAGACCGAAGGCAGCTCTACTGCATAAGCATTGTGTTGCGGTAAAAAGCTCACCACTAAAAATGCAGCTGCAAAAGCTCCTCGGCGAAAAATCCACAGCATCATTGGCAGTAAAATAAACAAGCCATAAATCCCCGCATCAATACGCCAGAGCGCTTGACTTTGTTTTTCATTTTTCAGTATTTCACTATTTGCACTGGGAGCAAAAATTTGAATATCGCGGGCACTCGGTTGATAAGTCGCAAATTTACCGCCACTGTTTCTTGCTAGACCATTAAGCATACTGATGTTGATGGTGGGCACCACAATTTGCCCGTAACTATCTTTTAAAAACCCACCTTCAGGAAGTTTAATTGGCGCGCCTTGCTCTGTTCCGATACCGTAAATGTTTAATCGATAAGGGTTAGCGTCTGTAAATTGGCTGATATCTTGTTGCTCACTTTGTTCAATACCATCTGTTACTAAGATAATATCGCCTTCAAGGTATCCGGCTTGTGTTAATAACTCTTTTGCAGCATCAAGCCCAGCAAGTACGTTGGAGCCTTTATCAGGCATGATATCTGGGCTTAAACTTGGGATCAGGTTTTCAAGCGTCGCGGCATCATTGGTTAGCGGCGAAATGGTATAAGCAGTGCCTGCATAGGCCACTAACGCAGTGTCACCTTCTTTAAATAGTTTGATCATATCCAGCGCTTTGAAGCGCGCTTGCACTAAACGACTGGGCGCAATATCCGTGCTGTACATCGATAGCGACATATCCATCACAATTACACGGGCATTTTTGCTTTGAAATACCGGCACTTGTTTTTCTTCAAAACTGGGCCCTGCGCTAAAAATAACGGCTAACACTGCAAAGAGGGCAATTAGCCACATGGGTTGCGTGTTTTTTTGGTTGTTGGTGTTGATCACAAATTTTGCTAAGTGAGCTGCTATTAATTCACCTTGGCTGGTTTTCTTGTGCTTTATCATTGCAATAGTAAACACTAAACACACAGGAACTAATAACCACAATACGGTCGGGCGGATAAATTCAAAGTCCATTAGGCCTCCTGTCTTAATGCTTTTGCACTGATAAACATAACGCGCAGACCAATCAAGGTCAGTGCAATTAATAAAGGGAAGTAAAATAACGCACTTTGTGGGCGAAAGGTTTGCTCATCAGCGCTGATCGGCTCAAGTTTATCAAGTTCTTGATAAATTTGTTGTAAGCCGGCAACGTCTTTTGCGCGAAAATAAAGGCCGCCAGTTTGTTCGGCAATACGTTTTAGCAGGGTTTCATCTAAACTACCTCCGCTCATGCCACCCATATTAAATAAGCTAAAGCCACGCGGATTATCAGAGCCTACGCCGATGGTATACACTTTAATGCCTTCTTCGCGGGCAAGCAGTAGGGCTTCTTCTGGATCTAAGTTACCGGCGGTGTTTTGACCATCTGTTAATAACACCACAATGCGATTGCTTTCATCTTTACTGGCAAAACGTTTTACTGATAAGCCCAGCGCATCGCCAATGGCGGTGGCACGGCCAACCAAGCCTATTTGCGCTTCTGATAGCATTTGGCTTACGGTTTTAACGTCTCGCGTTAGTGGTGTTTGTAAAAATGCCGTATCACCAAATAAAATCAGCCCTAAACGATCGCCTTGACGTTGCTCAATAAAGTCACTTAATACCGCTTTTACCATAGTTAAACGGTCAACATATTGGCCCTGATAAGCCATATCTTGCTCGGTCATTGATCCTGACAAATCCACAGCTAGCATGATATCGCGGCCTTCGTTAGGTAAGGTAATTGGCTCATCAAGCCAGGTTGGGTTAGCTAAAGCGGTGACTAAAAGCAACCAAACCAACCATTCAAATATACTAATACCACGCGCCTGTTGCTGGACAACTTGCGCGCCTAAATTGTGTTTGGCGAAGCTTGGAATACGTAAGCGGGTATTGCCTTCACTGTGCACTGGCTTAAATAAGCGCAACAACCAAGGCAGCGGTAATAATACAAATAACCAAGGCCAGCTAAATTCAAACATTCAGCGGCTCCTTTAATTTAAATTGCACAATGGCGAGTTTTAATTTCTGTGCCAGCGCAGTTTGATTGCTTTGTGATTGATAAAGGCTCATCAGCTCGTGTTCAGTAAATTGTTGTCCGGTCAGCTTATTTAGAGTAATACACCATTGTTTCGTGCCTTGTGATGCAGCACTTTGCTGATAATAGTGTAAAACCAGGCGTTTAATTAAAATATGTAGTTGCTGGGCATCTTCTGCGTGTTGTTCACTGAGGGAAATAGCTTGGCGTTTGGCTTTTTTAAACTGCCGTGCCCGGTACAACTGGTAACTTATAAAGCTTACAGTTACGAGTAACACGACAATGATGAGCCACCAAATAGGTGCTAAAGGCCACCAAGAAACATGGCTTGGCACAATCACATCATGGAGGCCAGCTAATGGAGAGGTTTGCATATTACTTTCTCACTAATTGCAGCTCAAGAGGTGTGGCTGCATTGAATGATATTAAATTAAGACCCGATTTAGTTAAGCGTTGCATTCGTGTGGTAAATGCTTGCTCAGCAGTTTTAGCAAATTTATCACGAAAACTTTTATCCATCAGCGGTAACGCAAAGTCACTGCCGTTGGCGCTCACCGTGACTGTTTGTTTAAACGCCGGTAGCTGATGCTCAAATGGGTCGCTAATATGGCAGCCGATCAGTTCACAATGTCGACTCAGTATTTCGAGTTGTTTAAAACTGGCATCATCAAGGGCGCTAAAATCAGACACTAAATAGACTAAGCTGCCCGGCTTGGCTAAATGATTCAAACGTTTTAGGTTATCACTGAGTTTATTGTCTGCGGGCTCATCAATCTGCGCGAGTGCTTGCTGGTGGTTATTACACAAATTGTGGCATAGTTTTAACACGGCTTTTTCGCGGGCGCTGGGCTTGAGCTCTAAATGACCGTGTTGATTAAACACTATGCCACCGATGCGATCGCCGCGTTGGCACGCTGACCACGCAACCAAGGCACTGATATGCGCCGCTTGCACAGATTTAAGTAATAGCTTTGAGCCAAACAGCATTGAATTAGAAAAGTCTGTAAACACAAACACTGGCCGTTCTTTTTCCTCTTGAAACAACTTAGTGTGTGTTTCGCCAGTACGTGCTGTAACGCGCCAATCAATTGAGCGAATATCATCGCCTTGTTGATAATGACGTACTTCAGCAAACTCCATACCACGGCCTTTATGAGGCGCGAGATATTGGCCGGTCAGGCTATTTCTAATTTTAACTTTTGGCGCAAGCTCTAATAAGCGAGCTTTCGCTTTATAATACATCAGCTCTTTCAAGCCTAAGTCGACCCCATGGCTATGACTTAGGCTGAGCCACTGTTGGTTATCTAATTGGCTTTGCATGGTTTATGGCACGGCAACAAGTTCTAAAATACGGCTAATGACTTGATCTTTAGTAATACCATCGGCTTGTGCTTCATAGCTTAAAATAATGCGATGGCGCAGAACATTATGTAACACAGCTTGAATATCATCTGGAGCAACAAAGTCACGACCTTGTAACCATGCATGAGCACGGGCACATTTATCTAAGGCGATGGTGGCACGCGGACTTGCGCCATATTCAATCCAGCTGCCTAATTGGGCGTCTAGTTTTGCGCCTTCACGCGTTGCAATAATAAGTTGCACTAAATATTGCTCAAGTGGCTCGGCTAAATACAGCCCTAAAATTGCTTTGCGAGAGGCAAATAAATCGCTTTGACTAATTTGTTGTGCTGGTGCTTGATGCTCGCTCAACGCTTCGCCACGGGTAAGGCGTAAAATATCAAGCTCATGCTCGGCGCCTGGATAATCAATACTTAGGTGGAGTAAGAAACGGTCTAATTGCGCCTCTGGTAGCGGGTAAGTACCTTCTTGCTCCAGTGGATTTTGGGTTGCCATCACCATAAATAAATCCGACAGCGGATAAGTGTTTTTACCAACCGTGACTTGGCGCTCAGCCATGGCTTCTAATAAGGCTGATTGCACTTTAGCTGGGGCACGGTTAATTTCGTCGGCTAAAATAAGGTTATGAAAGAGTGGGCCTTTTTCAAAAACGAATTCGCTGGTCTGTTGGCGATAAATATCAGTACCGGTTACGTCAGCAGGTAATAGATCTGGGGTAAACTGTACGCGTTGGAATGAGCCTTCAACGCCTTTGGCTAATGCATTTACTGCGCGAGTTTTAGCAAGCCCTGGAGGGCCTTCTACTAATAAGTGACCATCGGCTAAAATAGCAATAAGTAGTGCTTGCGTTAATTCTGGCTGGCCAATAATTTGGCTATCTAAATAAGTTTTTAATTGTGAAAATACGTTAGTGGCCATAGTAAAAAAACTGTCCTGATTTGCAAGGTTTATAAAAGCTTAACTAGTAATATGGGTAAATAGTTTATAACACAAGTGTTAGACTCAAGTTTTCAAAATAGTTCGTTATTTTTTAACGATTTTTACCCTAGCATAGAAAGCGCAGTATTTTTTGTAAATATGCTAAAAAAAGCCTATGGTTGGTAACTAATTATACTATTTTCAATTTCGCTATTGGCTTTAGCACACGGGTTGTTTAGAATCGAGGAAAACAAACAGGTCAGACCTGTCAGCGGGAGAGCATTAATGTCTGAGCAAAATATACTAAAAACAGCAAAGGGCGATCGTATTGCCATCGTCAGTGGTTTACGTACGCCATTTGCTAAACAAGCAACTGCATTTCATCATGTACCAGCCCTTGATATGGGGAAGTTAGTCGTTAACGAAATGCTTGAACGCCTTAACTTTGATAAATCTGAAATTGATCAATTAGTGTTTGGTCAAGTAGTACAAATGCCAGAAGCGCCAAACATTGCCCGCGAAATCGTATTGGGTACTGGCATGCCAGTATCTGTTGATGCGTACTCCGTATCACGTGCTTGTGCCACTAGTTTTCAGGCGATTGCTAATGTGGCTGAATCAATCATGGCAGGTTCGGTGCAAGTGGGTATTGCTGGTGGTGCAGACTCGTCATCGGTATTGCCAATCGGCGTAAGTAAAAAATTAGCAGGTAGCCTTGTTGATCTTAATAAAGCACGTACCTTAGGGCAACGCTTAAAAATATTCTCTAAGCTGCGTTTAAAAGATTTATTACCAGTACCGCCTGCGGTTGCAGAATATTCAACTGGTTTATCTATGGGTCAAACTGCCGAGCAGATGGCAAAAACTCACAGTATTAGCCGTGAAGATCAAGATGCCTTAGCACATCGTTCACATACTCTTGCTAGCCAAGCATGGGCAGATGGTAAACTTGCTGATGAAGTGATGACTGCACATTTACCGCCGTATAAAAGTTTTATCGAACAAGATAATAATATTCGCCATAATTCAACGGTTGAAGGGTACGCTAAATTAAAACCAGCGTTTGACCGTCAGCATGGCTCAGTCACTGCTGCAAACTCAACACCGCTAACTGATGGTGCAGCAGCGGTATTAATGATGAGCGAAAGTAAAGCCAAAGCATTAGGCTATAACATTTTAGGTTATGTACGTAGCTTTGCATTCTCTGCCATTGGTGTGAATGAAGACATGCTAATGGGGCCGGCTCATTCAACGCCTGTTGCCTTAGCGAGAGCTGGCATAACGCTTGCCGATCTTGATTTAATTGAAATGCACGAAGCCTTTGCAGCACAAACGTTAGCGAACATGAAAATGTTTGCCTCAGATAAGTTTGCGCAAGAAAAACTCGGTCGCAGCAAAGCGATTGGTGAAATTAACATGGATAAGTTTAACGTTTTAGGCGGTTCGCTTGCATATGGTCATCCATTTGCAGCCACCGGCGCACGACTTATCACCCAAAGTTTACATGAACTCAACCGCCGTGGCGGTGGCTTAGCACTAACAACTGCGTGTGCCGCAGGTGGCTTAGGTGCAGCCTTTGTATTGGAGAGTGCGTAATGACACAGTCAGTATTTAATTTAGACGTTGATGATAGCGGTATTGCCGTTGTCACCATTGATGTGCCGGGCGAAAAAATGAATACCCTGCGCGACACTTTTGCAGATGATTTAACAGCCTTACTTGATGACGCAAAACAGCAGTCAGTGAAGGGCATGGTATTCATTAGTGGTAAAAGCGATAACTTTATTGCTGGTGCTGATGTAAAAATGCTTGATAACGTGCAAAGTCGTGATGATGCACTGGCGATCAGCGAATTATGCCACCGTGCATTTTTTGATATGAAAAAACTGCCATTTCCAACTGTTAGTGCCATTCATGGTGCGGCATTGGGTGGTGGTTTAGAATTTGCCTTGGCGTGCGATTATCGCGTATGTACAGACAGTGATATCACTAAACTAGGCTTACCTGAAGTACAACTTGGTTTATTACCCGGTGGTGGTGGAACGCAACGCTTGCCTAAACTGGTTGGTTTGCAAAAAGCCCTTGAGTGGACGTTAACAGGTAAACAAATTCGCGCTAAACAAGCTAAAAAATCGGGTTTGGTAGATGATTGTGTACCACAGACCGTATTGCTAAAAGTAGCAAAAGAATTTGCTTCAAAAGGTAAAGCGAAAGCGGCCAAGCCTAAGCTTGATCGTATTAGCCAATTATTAGAATCGAATCCGTTTGGCCGAAACTTCATCTTTAAAAAAGCACAAGAAAATGTACTGAAAAAAACCGGTGGTCATTATCCTGCGCCGTTGGCTATTATCAAAGCAATACGCGCAAGTGTTGAGCTGGATGAACTAAAAGCTTATAAAACAGAAGCGGAAGGTTTTGCTACTTTAGTAATGAGTAGCGAATCAAAGTCATTACGTGGGATATTTTTTGCCACCACTGAAATGAAAAAAGAGTGGCGCAACGACGACGCTCCAGCAATCACTAAAACAGCCGTACTAGGCGGTGGTTTAATGGGCGCAGGTATTGCCCATGTTAGTGCTGTAAAAGCCGGTGTACCAGTTCGTATCAAAGATGTTGCAGAGCAGGGCATAAGTAATGCCATGAATTACAGCTATAAAATTTTAGATAAAAAGCAAAAGCGCCGTATTTTATCTAAGGCTGAACTGCAACAAACTATGAACCGAATTACTGGTACAACTAACTACAGTGGTTTTAAACACATTGATTTAGTGATTGAAGCGGTATTTGAAGACCTAAGCCTTAAGCAAGGTATGGTGGCAGATGTAGAACGTGAATGCCAAGCAAACACAATTTTTGCTAGTAACACGTCATCATTGCCTATCTCACAAATTGCGGCAGAAGCTGCCCGTCCAGAGAATGTAATTGGCTTACATTATTTCTCACCAGTTGAGAAAATGCCATTGGTTGAAATCATTCCACACGAAGGCACCTCAGAAGAGACTATCGCCCGGATTGTAAATTTTGCCCGTAAGCAAGGTAAAACACCAATCGTTGTTAAAGATAGCGCAGGCTTTTACGTTAACCGTATTTTAGCGCCTTATGTGAATGAAGCGGCTAACTTATTACTGGCAGGTGAGCCAATTGAAAAGATTGATGCGGCACTCGTTGAGTTTGGTTTCCCTGTTGGACCATTAGCACTATTAGACGAAGTCGGCATTGATATCGGCTCTAAGATTGCGCCAATTCTTGAAAAAGAACTCGGTGATCGTTTTAAAGCACCCGATGCGTTTTCACGTTTAATTGATGCCAAACGCTTAGGCCGGAAGACTGGCCGTGGTTTTTATCTTTACGATAAGAAAGCTAAAAAAGTAGACGAATCAGTTTACGAATTACTCGGCGTGAGCCCATCACCACGTTTAAATAAAAGCGAAATTGCTAAACGTTGTGTGGCACAAATGCTTAACGAAGCTGCCCGCTGTTTAGACGAAGGCATTATTGCCAGTCCTCGTGATGGTGATATTGGCGCAATCTTTGGTATTGGCTTCCCGCCATTTTTAGGTGGTCCATTTAGCTATATGGATAAACTTGGCGCAAACAAAGTAAGCTCAGAAATGGCTACTTTTGCTAACTTTAACCCGGTATTTGCGCCGTGTGCAGCTTTAGTTTCGATGGCTGATGCTGGTGCAAGCTTTTATCAGCCTGAGTCTGCACAGCCAAGTAAAGCAGTTGTGATAGAACAAACCGTGGCGGCTAAGCAAGACGTTGCCGATGTAGAACCTGTCGAAGCGGTTGAGGCTCAAGAAGTTATTGTTCCGCCAGCGCCAGCTACTGAAGCTGAATCGGTAACCGACGCGCACCCAGCTGATGCAAGCGATGATAAAGTGAAATAGTATTTAATTGCTAGTTATAAAAACGCACTGATAGTTTGAAGTGCGTTTTTTTATGCCTAGAATTTAAAAAATTTAGTTGCTGAAATCATTTTGCTTTGTTGTTATAACAGGGGCATCCTAACTGATACCGCGTAAAGACGAATAATGAACATCAGCACTGCAAGATTACAATTGAGACTCCTTGAACAAGACGATTGGTCGTTTTTTCTAGCTTTGCATGATGAGCCATGCGTTATTGAAAAATGTTTTGACAGGCCTTCTGATACGCAAATACGTAGTAAGTTTATGCAGCGGTTGGCGCCGGGGCACCCTACAGCCAATAAGTCTTTGTGTTTGATGATCATTGAAATAAAAACAGGCAAAAAAGTGGGCGTTACAGGGCTTACAACATCCTCATCAAACACTCCCGAAGTTGGTTATCTGTTAATGCCTGAGTTTTATGGTCAAGGTTATGCAACTGAAGCACTACAAGCATTTTTAACATGGGCGACGACAGCGTTTAACATTCAACAATTTACTGCTGTGGTTACGAAAGGGAATGTAGGCTCAGAAAAAGTGTTGGCTAAATGTGGCTTTAAGTTAGTTAGCGTTGAACCGTCAGCTTACGAAATTGGTGGGGTATTATTTGATGATCATCATTTTTTACTAACGTGTACGGAGTAAGGCTAAGTTGTACTGAACAAGTAGCTTGCGCAGTACAACATTAAAATTGTGACTTACATATGAATTTCAATCGCTTTGCGATCTTTTTCCGGCATATTGGCAACCACTAAGTTAAATGAATTATCAATCATACGTTCAATTTCACCTTGCGGGATTGAGCCATCTAAAATAACAGTATTCCATAACCGTTTATTCATATGATAGCCCGGGATCACTGAAGGAAAAATATCACGAAGTGATTGCGCTTCATCCGGGTCGCATTTTAAATTCATCCACCAAATAGGGTTGCCGTCTTCGTCAGTTTCCCCTTCGTTGCCAACCGATAAAGTGGCAAACATTTTATGGTTTACTTTATATACATCAACTTCTTGGCCGAAAGGTTGGGTAACCATAACCAGAGGTTTTTTTGCTAAATACTCATGTGCAGTGTGCTGATCCATGATCCAGTCCTTGAAGTCATTTTTGGTAGTTTAACCATAGCAGCTTTTTCGTAGTTTAGTCATGAAAAATCGATTAATAGGTAAAATTTATGAGTAAATACAGGCCCTACGAGAAAAATAGCGGTATGTGATATTTTCTTATTGAAGAAAATCCAGTTCGTGGTATGTTTCTGGGGATTTATAAATTATAGGAAATACACTGATGCCAAAGGCAAGTGAAGTTAAAAAAGGTACTGCGATTGAGTTTAATGGCCGCGTTTTAGTGGTTAAAGATATTGTTCGTTCTGTACCACAAGGCCGTGCTGGTGGAAGTTTGTACCGTATGCGCTTATACGATGTAGTAACTGGTAGCAAAGTAGATGAAACATTCAAAGATAGCGACATGTTAAAACTAGCTGATTTAACTCGTCGTGAAGCAATGTTCTCGTATTTAGATGGCGAAGAATACGTATTTATGGATAACGAAGATTACACGCCATATAATCTTAATAAAGAAGCGATCAGCGAAGAAATTTTATTCGTCAACGAAGAAACCCAAGGCGTGCATGTCATTGTAATTGATGGCGCACCAGTGGGATTAGATTTACCATCAAGTGTTGAACTTGTGGTTGAAGAAACAGACCCTTCAATTAAAGGTGCTTCAGCGAGCGCTCGCTCTAAACCTGCACGATTATCAACTGGTTTGATCATTCAAGTGCCGGAGCATATTTCTACAGGTGACCGCATCCGTATTAATACCGCAGAGCATAAATTTATGGGCCGTGCTGAAAAATAATAATCTTTACGTCTTTTGCAGTATTAATCCATCAAACACCCAAGCTATTTAATTAATTTAAGTAGCTTGGGTGTTTTATGGACTTCGTAGGTATATTCTTTATTTAAAGCAAGGTGAGAAAAAACTCTTGAACTAAATTGAATAATCAATCCCCTCCACACTTAAATCCCCCCTATGTTTTGTTATTTTTACCGAGTTTATAAACACCTCAAAAGTAAACTAGAAATGTGTGAAATGGCTGAAGCGGTTAAGTCCAGCTACTTAATGTTTTTCATGATTAAACATTTTATACTAAAGGAAGATTGAAAAATAACACAAAAACGCGCATTATAACGCGTCATTTCCTTGGTTGAATGTTACTTCTTTCGATACGTTCAACTTTATGTAATCATCAAATTTGTAGTAAATGTAATGCTAAACCATGGATTGGAAAATAGGGCGTTTGTTAAATTACCTGAAGGTGTGGATATAGCTATCACATCCGCTGGATTGGTTTCGCGTAGTTACGCCTACATCATCGATTTTATTCTTCGCACAATTTTGATAGCCATTATTGCTACTGTGCTTATGTTATTCGGCGATTTTGGGGAAGGCATTTTACTTGTCATGTATTTTTTAATTTCATGGGGATATAACATCTTTTATGAAGTTAAAAATGGCCAGACCCCAGGTAAAAAACGTCTAAAAATTCGTGTTGTTCAAGATAATGGCTTACCTCCAACCTTTTCACAAATTGTTGTAAGAAACTTAATTCGCCCCGCAGATATGCTGCCTGTTGGTTATTTTCTTGGGTTAATTGTTATGTGTTTTAATCCCCGTTTCAAACGCATCGGTGATTGGGCCGCAGGAACTATCGTAGTTTACGAAGAAGACGCTATGAGTCGGGAGTTTTTACCAGATGGGCCAGCTGAAGTACCTAGCATTGCGTTTAGTACCGAAGAGCAATTAGCTGTTTTAGACTTTACTGAGCGTGCCCATGAACTTTCTCCTGCAAGACGTCAAGAAATAGCAAATATTTTATCCAAGCCATTAAATATCGAAGAAAATGATAGTGTTGAAACATTATTTAATTACGCAAGGCATTTTGCTGGGCAGAATAATATCAACAGTGGTCGCTCCAATAGTGAGAGTAAGCAATGAAGCAAACTCAATTTGTAAATTTAAACAGCCAAATATGGCAACAATATCAAGCATATTGCGAACTAAATAGTACTTTTCCTGAAGACTTTCCTAAATTATATCGAAAGATTTGCAACGATTTAGCCATCGCAAGAAGTAGGCAGTACAGTCCTTTACTAATTCAGCAGCTAAATCAGCTGGTACAACAGGGTCAAAAAACACTGTATTTATCCCGCAAAAACCAATTTTCAGAAATTTGGCAAATAGCCCGCACCGCTTTTCCTCGTGCTTTGTACGAAAACCGTTTCATGTTAGGCGCTAATTTGTTGGCATTTTGGGGGTTGGCGGTTATTGCTTTTATTTGGGTCACCCTTTATCCAGATGCCGTTTATACTTTTTTAGGTCAAAGTACGGTGCTTGAAATTGAAAAAATGTATAACCCAACTGGAGCTGTTCAAACAGAGACCCGTGCTCCTGACAAAGATATATTGATGTTTGGTGTCTATATATATAACAACATTGGTATTGCCTTTCAAATGTTTGCAGGGGGAGTTTTACTTTGTTTCGGTGCTGTATTCTTTTTGCTATTTAATAGTTTTTATTTCGGCGCCATTGGTGCGCATATTGTCAATGTTGGTTTTGAAAAAACATTTTTCTCGTTTGTTATTACTCACGGTTCGTTTGAATTAACAGCGATTATTATTGCCTCTGCAGCGGGATGTCAGATTGGCTACGCGTTATTAAACCCAAGCCAATTTACACGCAGTTATGCTATGAAAAAAGCGGCTCAAACAGCACTACCATTAATTGTTGGTGCTTTTGTTATGTTAGTTTTAGCTGCCTTTATTGAAGCATTTTGGTCGCCCCGTGCCATTGCTCATGAAATTAAATTCGTCGTAGGTACTGTTTGTTGGACATATGTAATTTATCGATTGTATAGAGGTATGCGCTATGGAACTTAATCGTCTTAGCTTTAATCCTCGAAAACGCGGCGCCTATGAAACGTTTGATTTGACGGTATTACTTACTAAACAACATTTTTTACCATTATTTAGTTTGTATATTTGTTTAGCTGTGCCAGTGTTCATCCTTGCCGGTGTATTGTTTGGTTGGTCATGGAGCGCCTTTATTGTATGGTTTTTTAAACCGTTATTTGAACGGCCAATTTTAGACTACATGTCAAAAGTAGTATTTAATCAACAGGCAACCATTTCGAGTAGTTTAAAATCAATCCTGAAGCTGCAAGCGGGTGACATATTCATCAATATGACGCTTTATCGACTGAGCCCTAACAGAGCTTTTTTAGCACCTGTAACACAGTTAGAAAGGCTAGATGGCCGTCGTAAAGAAATGCGAAAACAGGTGCTGTTTGCAACATCAAAGCCCAAACAAACGCTTTGGATGATGTTTTGCGTACATTTTGAGTTTATCTTAATGATCGGTATTTCTGCGATTATTTTTACCCTTATTCCAACGTCGTTGTCACTTGAAGAGCCATTGTATCAAATATTAGAAAGCCCTTTGTGGATGGAAATTGCATTTAATAGTGTGTATGTGATCAGTGTCGCTTTAGTCGCACCATTATTTGTCACCGGAGGTTTTATGGCCTACTTGCACCGCCGTATAGATTTAGAAGGCTGGGACATTGAGCTAACCTTCAAAAATATGCGTGCCAGATTAAATACTTTATTATCAAGTGCTTGCTTGTTTTTTGCTTGCTGTTTGTTTGCTGTGCCGAGTAAGTCAATGGCAGAGCCAATAGATAAGTTAATTATAAAAGAGCAAGTTTCTACACTTTATGCGCAGGATGATGTTATCGAAAAGAAAACCACTTGGGTACCAAATTTTGATTTAGAAAAGGACTCTTCAGCGGATGGTGATTATCGTTGGCTTGCTAATTTTTTCAAGAGCTTAGGCAATTTTCTTAGTTATTTTATTTGGTTGCTAATTGTTTTATTTGTGTTGTGGTTGGTGTATTTATTAGTTAAAAAGCGTGGCTTCTTCTTAGCACTAGAATTACCGAAAAGACAAAAAAATCAGCATCGAGAACATATAATCCCAACCATGTTTGCTGATATTAAACCGCAAGACTTACCTGAGGATTTAATTGCAGCTGCAAGGTCAGCATATCAGGAGAATAATCAGCGTCTAGCGCTTGCTTATTTACTGCATTTTTCGCTTCGCTGGGCGCAGAGCACTCATCAAGTAAAATTACACCGTTCGATGACCGAAACAGAGTGTAAATCAGCAATTGATGCAAAAGTCACTGAGCAAAGCAAAGATGTTTTTACTCAACTTTTTTCTGCTTGGGTAAAAGTGGCTTGGGGCCATCAATCACTTAATTTTGATTTTAACGTATTAATAGCACAAATAGAGGCTATGGCATCAGCAAACAAGGAGTAAATAAATGAAGCTTAAGTTTGTGGTGGTTTTTTTGTGCTGTGTGTTAGTTTTTTTTATTGGCTCAGCGTTGTTGTCAGCTGACTGGCAAAAAGAAGAGATTGAAATAGGTTTTCACTCCGAAGTTAGCAAAGATAATTTCACAATGGCGCAGAGATTATTAGCTGAACATGGGGTGCTATGGAAAAAAGAAAAGCAATTAGATAACAATAATCAACAACCACTTATTATTGATCACCGCAGTATGTTAATTGTCGATGAAGCGGCGCTTAGTAATTCGCACACACTTGATCAGCAATTGTCCCAATGGGTGAGTGAAGGTGGGCGTCTTGTTTATATATTAAATAAGCAAAGGGATGAACTTGGTTTAGACAATACTTTTACCTTTCAAGATCTTGGGATTAGTGTAAACACGAGTGAAGGGATTTTTGAAAATCATTTTGTGATGGTAAAAGAGGGGCAGAAAAATAGCGTGTTAACGCTCAATGAAAATACCCAACTGGATTTAGAATTGAGTCAGGCATTTGAAATTGAAAACTGCCCAGGTATAGCCACCAAAAATAGTGATGATCAAGTTATCATGTGTGATTTTAAATTTGGTGATGGCCGTATTATTGTGATGCCGTCTCTAGCTCCCTTTACAAACTATCAGTTGCGCCATTTAGATCATGGCAGTTTACTGGTTTGGTTGAGTCAGGGGGTTGATGTAATAACTTATGTTCCTTATTTAAGTTACCCTAATTGGTTTGCTAAGTTATGGCAATGGAGCTGGCAGTGGGTGATCTGTGTGATGCTATTGATGTTATTATTTATTTGGCATATTAGTAGTCGTATTGGTCGCGCTTATGCGCCTGATTTAATTTTAACCGTAGGCTTTAAACACCACATTCGAGCGATTGCTAATTTTTATATAAAGCACGGTTTTGAGCAACGCTTGTTTACTGCATTAAAAAAAGATTTTAACGCCAAAGTAGAAACTAGGATCCCTCACTTCAAATCACTAACCGAAGTTCGCCAAGCAGAGATAATCGCCAACTTAGTGCATTTTGATAAGCAACAGGTAGCTGAGCTTCTAAGTGTTGAATTGCCAGAATCTCAGCAACAACGAACAGAGTATATCAAACTATTTAAACAATTAAGGAATGCCCTATGAGCACCGAATTTGCAACAGGACAAATAAGCTTAACGGATGCGGCGCAAGCAGTTAAGCAAGTTAAGGATAATATCTCCCGTGTGTTAGTTGGACAAGATGCCATTATTGAAGATGTGTTAACTGTGTTATTTGCAGGAGGTCATGTATTACTTGAGGGAGTACCGGGCCTTGGCAAAACTTTACTTGTAAGAGCATTAGCGAAAAGCTTAAGTGTGTCGTTTTCACGAGTGCAATTTACACCCGATTTAATGCCATCTGATGTTGTAGGACACAGTATGTATGATATGAAGTCTGGCGATTTCAATATAAAAAAAGGCCCAGCATTTACCAATATTTTGCTTGCTGATGAAATCAACCGAGCACCTGCTAAAACTCAGTCAGCTTTATTGGAAGTAATGCAAGAACAACAAATTACCATTGATGGCGAAACCTTATCTATTGGCTCACCGTTTATGGTACTTGCAACGCAAAATCCGCTTGATCAAGAGGGGACTTATCCATTACCTGAAGCTGAGTTAGACCGTTTTATGATGAAAATTGAATTGGGTTTTCCATCATTAGAGGCCGAGGTTGAATTATTAAAGCTCAACACCAAAGTTGTTTCGAATGAGTCAGAAGTTAGCCAATTGCCGGCAGTATTAAGCGTCAGTAATATTGCTCAGATTAAGCAATTATGTGCTGACATTTTAGTAGATGAAAAGATTTATAATTATGCGGTGGAGTTAGTTCGTAGTTCGCGAACATGGCAAGGAGTATTACATGGTGCAGGACTACGAGCATCAATCAACATTATTAAAGCAGCAAAAGTAATGGCATTGATGAATGGCCGAGATTTTGTTACCCCTGATGACGTTAAGCTAGTGGTACCTAATATTTTACGCCACCGCTTGATACTTTCAGCCGATCTAGAGTTAGAAGGGGTGTCTTTTAATGAAGTGATTTCAGCAATACTAGCCAGTGTTGAAGCGCCTAGATCATGATCCGCACTAAGTTACGACCAGCAAAGCGTTTGTTGCAGCTGGTTTGCGCATTAGTTTTGCTGTTACCCATATTAATCTTTACTGAGACAGCGAGTTTATTAACTACAGTACTCATTGCTGGACTGCTTGTACTAGCGTTATTAGATTATTTGCCTACTCGCTTCAAACATAAATTAAGTATTGAGGTAAACACCAATCAAAACATGTCATTGGGACGTTGGCAACCAGTTAAACTAAGTATTAAAAATACCTCAGAGCAATTATTAATTACTGATATAAGTTTGCACCTAAGCAATGCGATTGAGCTATCTGAATTATATACCAGCGTAACTCTGGCAGAAAATGAGCAAGCCCGTTTACAATGGAGTATGTGCGCACATCAACGCGGAGATGCGCAATTGGCTGCCGTTGAGCTTAGAATTAGTTCACGGTTAAAGCTGTGGCAGGCAAATTGGATAATACCTCAAGATTTAGCGTTAAAAGTTTACCCAGATTTTAGTCGAGTAGCTCAAAATCAAGCGCTTAATGGGGTGACAAACACACCAATAAGTGGTTTAAAACTGACAAAAAAACGAGGTGATGGTATTGAATTCCATCAACTTAGGGAATACCGACAAGGTGACAGTATTAAACAGATAGACTGGCAGGCTACAAGTAAACGTCGCAAACTAATTTCTAAAGAGTACCAAGAAGAACAAAATCAGCATGTTGTTGTAATGCTTGATGCATCGAAGAAGATGAATATAGATACCATATCGGGTACTCACTTTGATCACGCATTAAATGCTTTGCTCTTACTTGCTCATACAGTACTCAAACAAGGGGATTGGTTTAGCATGCAAAGTTTTAATCATGATATTCGCTGGTTACCTAATGTTAAAGGTGCACAGAATGTATCGCGTGTGATGAATCATTTTTATGATCTGTACCCTGACCAAAGTATCAGCGATTACCTTGTTGCAGCTAATCAATTAATCGCAAAAAGAAGTAAGCGTTCTTTAGTATTACTTGTTACGACATTTGATGATCAAAGCTTAGATGAGGTGCTTCCAGCTATAAAGTTATTGCAAAAGCATCACCTTGTTGCAGTTATTAACCTCTCTAATCATGCATTGACAGAAGTACTTGCAGAGCCAATAGAGAATTATGATGAAGCTACGACCTATTGTGCTGCATTAGATTTATTAAATACGCATAAAGCTAATATGGCAAGGCTTAAAAAAGAAGGCGTTATCGCAATTGATACACAACCACAAAAGTTACTTCCTAATGTGCTAAATACATATTTGAATGTAAAGCACTCAGGAGTGCTTTAGAAACAGGTTGAGATGAAAAAGGCATTAAAATAATGCCTTTTTACTTTTTATTTCTGTTGATCAATTGCTTCGTTAATTTTGTATTGGAAGTAAATTATATTAAAGAAGAAGGTTAAAACGCCATTGAGCTTAACGGGTTCACTACTACCTTTATTGATTAGTTCTGAAATAGAAGAACGTAACGAAAAAATAAAGATTAATCCGACCAAGATAGAAGCTAGCGAAATAATAATTGACAACACTGGTAGTACTTCGGTTATAGAGAGAATTAAATTCGCAACGTATAAAGCTAAATAACCATATATCAATCCTTGGCTAATTTGTTTAGTTGCTAATGCATTGGCTTTATTGGTTCTGCTTATTAGCCAATATACACCATAAATTCCAAAAGTAATGACGGCTAAAAAGAACACTCCCCAAGCCGAAAAACGATCAAAATTTAAAACAGGTTTATCTCCGCTTTCATTATTTTTGGTTAGGTTTGCTGCTGGTGCTTCGTATACATTTGAAGTATTTTCTGACATGATATCTCCTAGAAATATTTAATTATCCTTTAAATGTGTATTGCACACGCAAATACACGGGTAGATAATAGCAACAGTAATAGTTTTTGTATATCATTCTTGTTACTGAAAGAATTAAATATTCTGATTTTATTAGTGAAAATAAAGAACTAATTATTGTACATTGCAGGTTAATTTTAAGCGGTATGGGTGTGGTGAATTTGCAATATTTATTGATCAGTGTTGTATCTATTGTCGTTATGTATGCACAGGCAATTAAAAAAGGTATGCCAGTTAAACGCTGGTTGCTGCTAGCAGGGTTGTTAGGCCCCGTTGCATGGTGCTTGTTTAACTTACATTATCGTCGTGCACTAGTGCGCTGCGTGGGTATACAAGCGTGCACATGGCGACCATAGGCTGTCATTTATGCCTGTTGTACTAAACTAAGTGCCGCTTGGTTTTGTTGTTTCTTCAAAAATTCTGTAAATTCAGCTCGCGATAAAGGTTTTGAATAGTAGTAGCCTTGCATCGTTTCGCAATTAAGCTCTTTTAAGATTGCAATTTGCTCTGCTTGCTCAACCCCTTCAGCCACCACATGTAAGTCTAAGTTATGTGCAATAGTAACTATTGAGTCAACCATATTACGGCCTCGCTCTGTTTGCATATCATCAATAAACGCTTTATCAACTTTTAGGGTATTAAGTGGAAACTGCTTTAAATATGCAAGTGATGAGTAGCCAGTGCCAAAGTCATCCATGGCTAAATGAATACCACGAGCACTGAGAGAGCGCATGATCGAAATAGCATCTTGTGGGTCGTCCATTACCGTACCTTCAGTAATTTCAAGTTCTAAAAAGTACGATGGCAAGGCGTGATTTTGTAAAATCACATCAATACGAGTAGTTAGATCCGGTAGGCTAAATTGTTTAGCAGACAAGTTTACCGCAACTCGGCCATTAAATAAGCCAGCATCCAGCCAGGCTTTAACATCACGGCATGCTTTATGAAGTACCACTTCACCAATTTCGATGATTTGCCCGGTTTCTTCTGCGATGGGAATGAACACGCCAGGACTAATAATGCCTTTTTTCGGAGTAATAAAACGCACCAAGGCTTCCATTCCAGTGAATTTACCGGTGCGGATATTCATTTTTGGTTGGTAGTAAACTTCAAAATGATCTTCTTTTAAACCAAATCGCATTAAGTTTTCAATTTGCAGGCGTTTTACTGCTTGGCGGTTCATGGTGTCGTTAAAGAATAAGTAGCTATTACCTTTCTTTTTCGCATGGTACATCGCAGTATCGGCATTTTTAAGCAGTAGTTCTGGGGTATTACCATCTTCTGGGAATAACACAATACCGACACTTGAAGTGATCACTAATTCGTGACCTGCCATTTTAAATGGCGTGGCAATGGCGGCTAAAAACTGTTTTGCCATTCTGGTAATGGTATGAATATCGTTAGTGCCAGACATAACTAAGGCAAATTCATCGCCACCTAAGCGGTAAAACACATCTTTTTCACGGGTGAGTTTACTCAACCGCATTGCTAGTTTTGCCAGTAAACTGTCGCCTAGTTGATGCCCTAATGAGTCATTAATTTTTTTAAAGTTATCTAAATCAAATACTAGTAATGCATGGTGGCTGTCTTGTTTTGCCAGCTTTTTAAGATCGGTAAAAAATAGATTTCGGTTAGGTAAGCCAGTTGTACGATCGCGATTTGATAAGTTATGTAGTTGTGATTCGGCTTTTTTACGCTCGGTTAAATCTGAATATACAATGACATAGTTACAAATTTGATTATGTTCATTCTTAATTTCATCGATTGAGATTTCAATCGGTAGTAGTTTTCGCTCACTGTTGCGCAGTTTAACTTCTTGTTGCCAATGGTCGGTAAGACGAACAGTATTTTTAATATCATCAATATAACTTTGCTCGTAACCTGGTAAGGTAAATGGCTTGTTTAAATAGTTATCTCGGTTCCCACCAAACTGCGATAAAAAGCTGGGATTAAGATCAACCAGGTTAAAGTTTTTATCGTAAATGGCTAATGCATCAGTGAGTGATTCAACACATTTAGCGAATAAGTTAAGGCGTGCCTCGGTTGATTTTAATTGCGTGATATCGCGTACCGTGCCAGTCATGCGTAGCGGGTTTAAATTGGTGTCTTTTTCAATGATCTTGCCTCTGTCGAGTACCCAATGCCAGCGATCAAAGCTGTCTTTAATGCGATAGCTGGCTTCAAAGAAAGCGGTTTGCTCCGCAAAGTGTTGCTTTAACAGTAATTCAACTTGCGCTATATCATTAGGGTGAATAAGGGCTTTATTAGGTGGAATATCAATGATGGTATTTCTATCCATCATGTATTTATCGTTAATGCGCAGTACTTCACCAGTTTTGATATTCCAATCCCAAAGTGTGTCACCACTGCCTTCAACCGTGCTTTTTAAACGCCGTTCAGAAATACATAATTGGCGTCGTGAGCGGCGTAATTTGTAGATTGTGAATAATAAGTAAGGCAGCACTAACGTAACAAATGCACTCGGTAAATAAAGCATTAAAGTTTGCTGATCGACTAATTGCTCGCTATAGCCCAATGGGCTAAAGCAGAGTAATAATGAGGCGAATATGAATGTGTTGAATATTATTTTTATTATTATCATAGGGCACTTCTGTATTTTGCACTTGATAATCTAATTGAAGCACGGTGTTGTGTCAAAGAGAATGAGAAGAAATCAGCTTTTTTGTCGTTTTGTTTGTTTTAGGTACGCTTAGTAGCTCATATCTTGGTCTATGTTCTGCAAATGTCTCGCGAATATAAGTAACTATCTGCGCAAGACTAAGGTTTTCCAATGCTTCTAACAATTTTTGTTGCATATGAAAGTGATGATCTTGATTACCAATGGCAAGCCACAAGCGTTGTGAACGCAGCCGGAGGTTTTTATCTTTTTCGGCGATGTGGGTGGTTAAGCCATGTTTTTGTTGCTGCCATTGCTCTTCATTTAATTGCTCTAATGAAGCAAGGAATTGCTCAAGAAACGCATTATGACGCTCAAAAATCGCGGTTGCACTGTAGTTAGGTGACTGCACGTAGAAGGCGATGCCCGCACGAGTATTAAAGGGCGCATAACCTGCGCCCACTAGGTAGCCTAACTGTTGTTTGGTACGAAGTTCATTAAAGTAATCTTGATTAATAAGATGGTTTAGCGCCATCATTTTTACTTTTTCAACAACGTCATCGGTTTGTGCTTGGTAATAAATAACCATCGCATGATCGCTACAATTTAGGGTCAGTTGCGAGCGGGTTATTTTGTCTATTTCAAATAACGGTCGCGTCAAATCTTCGATAGTCGCTGATTTGGCTAAGTGGTGAGCCACTTTCTTTTGAAACTCTATCGCATCACTTTCGCGCCAATTACCATGTAAAAATGATTCAACATGCAAGGCATTGAAAAATTCGCGACGAAAACAATTAAATTGATGAAAGCTGGTATCTTTAAGTGCAACAGCAAGTTGTTCTGGTTCTGGGTTCCACGGCATTATTTTAGCGCCAAGTACACTAAATAACTCGCCAACGGGTTTATTTTGATTACTGTTACGCCAATGACGGACTAACTGTTTTTTATACTCAGCAAAACGTTTGGCGCAAATATCGACATTGAATAAAGCTTCAAGTAACTCATCAACTAATTCTAATTGGCTCGATGAGAGCCCCGCAGTGTGCAAGGTTAAGCCACCTTGATGTGACGTTAAATGGTAACTTAAACCGGCTAGTTCTGCTGGGTAAAACTGCTCTGCAACACTGTCCATAAATAAATCCGCAAATAAGCGCGTCAGTGCCATATGCTTAATATCTTTAACGGCAAAATCTGAGTCCATTGCTAAATAAAAATGGCCTTTGGCAACTCGAAAAGTGTTGTCTTGCTTGAACCAAAAATCAAACCCCGGCTCTTTTACTAGTAGTTGTGGCTTTGACTGCGGTTGCTCAACATCGTACAGCGACACTTCCTTAGTCAAATAAGGGTTGGCAGTAGGCAGCAGCATTTCAGGTAATGGGGTATTAATCTCACATAATGCTTCAAGCCAACAGCTAGAAATACTTTCGATCCGATAGGGCGTGTGATACCACTGAGTGGTATGCTCAGGTTCAACATCAGGATGGATCAACACCAAGCGCATATTATGCGGCGTTAACCATTGCATTGCAGTTTCATGAGCCGTTTGATTAAAACCATCCATGAGATAGTCACCTTGCACATAATTGGCTTCATCGTAGTGTTGCATGTTGATGCTTAAATTACTGACCCAATCGATTAAGCGGGCTTTTTCTTGGTTATCAAAGGCGATTTGTAATAGATTTTTTTTATCTTGATATAAGCGCGGTAATTTATCGATGTTTTGATTAATTAAACAAATATATTCAAACACCATTTCAACGATGTCTTCATAGTATTCAATTCCTTCATCGGTCAGTGCCATGCTGATATTAAAATCTTTAAAGTTGCTACCGTTAATGCCACCTCCAGCAGAGAGGGCATTGATCCAACCTTGCGCTTTTAAAATAGAGTAAAGCGACCCTTGCCCTTCATACCCTAATAAATGCGCAATAAAACTAACGGTTTTATGGCGATAAAAATCATCAATATTAGGCATCGCAAAACTTACTATGAGTTTTTGCATATGCTTATGCGGTTCTATATGCAGTACTTTGCAAAGATCTTGCGCGCGATAAAGTGATGCCTCAATGACGGGTTTTGGTTGCTGCTGACCTTTAATATCATTAAATAATGTAGTTACCCATTGCACCATAGTGTCAATTTCTGCATCAGCGCAGATCACTAGGCTCATCCACTGGGCTTGATAATGGGTGTTAAAAAAATCTCGCAATTCTTTGCTTACACAGCCATTACGATCCGCTAAGGTTTGCTGATTACCCACTGAAAATTTAGCAAATGGATGAGCAGGATTAACGGTTTCTTTGTGTGCTTGATAGATGCGTCGGCCATCGTCTTTTATTTTTAATTTAAACTCTGCATCAATGGCATTACGTTCTTTTTCAGTTTCGCCAGGGTTGAGAGAAGGTGCAATAAAAAACCGGCTAAATTGGCTCAGTGCTTGTGCAAACTCTTGATTGTTAATATCGAAGAAATAACACGTGTGCTCGGTGCCGGTCCATGCGTTGGTGTTGCCACCGGATTGGGAAACAAAATTACCAAACCCGCCGGATTCCGGAAATTGGTCTGTGCCTAAAAAAAGCATATGCTCTAAAAAGTGTGCGAGCCCTTGTCTATCAACAGGATCGTCAAAGTGACCAGCATTCACGGCCATCGATGCAGCGGCTTTAGTTGAATCTTTATCTTGCACTAACAGGACTTTTAGACCATTGTCCAGTGTGAGGGCACGGTATGTTCTGTTATCATTGCGGCTGATATTCAAATGATGCTCCTGAAACGTTAAGTTTACTCGTTAACAACAATGATAACTTCAGGGCTGCGATTAAATTGCTTGGCGATTTTTACCTGAATATCATAAGCGAAATGTGTGACGTTGTTTTAATATAGCGGACAAACAGGCAAACTGGCTACTGTTTTATATTCTTTAATCGGTTGATTTTTTATGAAAACAATCTTAATAATGCGCCACGGCGAAGCAACACCGATGCAAGCTGACGATGCAAGTAGAAATTTGACCTCGGTTGGCCAACAACAGGCCGAAAAAATGGGTTTATGGTTGCAAGCAACGCATACCCCAACGGCATTGTTAGTAAGCCCTTACATTCGTGCTCAGCAAACAGCGGAAGGAGTAAAAAAGCATAACGCTTTTTTATTCGAAGAAACTTGCAGCGATATAATCCCTGAAGGCAATCCACAAATTGCCGCCGATTATCTAGAAACTCTCATCGCGATGCATCCACAATGCGATACCTGGTTGGTCGTAGCTCACATGCCAATAGTTAGTTATTTAGTTGACCAATTGAGTGCTGGGAATATGCCGATATTTAACACTGGAGCGGTTGCCGTATTGAGTTACGATGAAAGTCGCCATAAAAGCCAATACCTCAGTATTCATGCACCTAATAACGTAGCAGTTTAGCCTCATACCCAAACCTTGCGTTCCTTTTTAAATTTGCTAAATTAGCGACACACTAATTTAGCAAAGACAATTTTATGACAATTGAACGTATTCAAACCGCAACTCGCATGAGTCGTATCGTTAAGCACAATGGTACGGTGTACTTATGTGGCCAAGTATGTGCTGACGCAGAGCAGGGCATCACCGAACAAACGCAAACTATGCTTGATAAAGTTGAGTTACTTTTGAATGAGGCTGGAAGTTCAAAAGAGCATATGCTCAGCGCCACTATTTATGTAAAAAGCATGGATTACTTTGCCGATATGAATGCGGTTTGGGATGCGTGGGTACCAGCAGGTCATGCGCCCGCACGTGCCTGCGTGGAAGCTAAAATGGCCCGCGATGCTTTGTTAGTTGAGATTTCAGTTGTTGCTGCAATCAAGTAACCCCCAAGCAATTGAACGACTTATAAATGAATTTAATTACGCCTACAGTCGTTCAATCACAAAGCTCCCGGTTTGGCACTTTTGTGATAATCAAATTGATGCCGATGAATGTGCAGCACTGGTTTTAAAGGGCATAAAGCAAGCAACTACAACATCACTTTATTGGTTTGAGCATAGTAAAGAAGCGCTTCCCAAAGTAGGTGATTTAGCCATTTTCACTAACTGGCATGGTGAGCCTTTAGGGATTATTGAAACAACGAATGTCGCAATCGTGCCTTACAACGAAATAACCGCTGAATATGCGGCGTTAGAAGGTGAAGGAGATAAAAGTCTTCACTATTGGCGAAAAGTGCACTGGACGTATTATCAGCGGGAACTTGCCGAAACTAAATTTGAACGTAGTAATATGATGCCCTTAGTTTGTGAACAATTTAAATTGGTTTATGTGGCGTATATTATTTTGTATAGATAAGGACAGACAATGAAATCTAACCCAGTAGTACTTATAACCGGAGCAAGCCGAGGAATTGGTGCTGCAACCGCAATTTATTTTGCTCGTCACGGTTATGATGTTTGTATTAATTATAAAACGGATCAACACAGCGCAGAAAAAATAGCAGATCAAGCACGCGGCTTTGCTGTAAAAGCCGAAATAGTGCAAGCCGATGTGTCTGATGAAACGCAAGTGCTGACCCTGTTTACAAAAGTAGATGAGTTATTTGGCAAATTAGATGTGCTTATAAATAATGCAGGTATTTTGAAACCGCAAATGCCATTACTTGAGATGGGAGCCTCGCGTATAAATGAAGTGCTAACCACCAATGTAACAAGCGCTTTTTTATGTGCCCGTGAAGCGATTAAGCGAATGCCCAGTGGCGGCAGTATAGTTAATGTATCATCGGCAGCGGCTAAAACCGGTTCACCAAATGAATATATTGATTATGCCGCATCTAAAGGAGCAATGGACACGTTAACCATTGGTTTAGCCAAAGAAGTAGCCAAGTTAGGTATTCGTGTTAACTCAGTGCGCCCAGGATTAATTTACACCGATATGCACCGCGATGGTGGTGAAGTAAATCGGGTGGAGCGTCTTAAAGACAAGCTGCCATTGGGTCGAGGTGGACAACCTGAGGAAGTTGCCGCTGCAATTTACTTTTTAGCCTCTGAGCAGGCATCGTTTACCACAGGTAGCTTTGTTGATGTAGCTGGCGGTTTGTAAAGGTTAAAGCAATACCGATAACCAAAAACTAAAGCTAATCACACTTAAAACCGTTGACAGTACAACTGCACCGGCTAATGTCACCTGATGTTGACCTATTTGACTGGCAATAAGGTAAGCATTTACACCAACAGGAGAGGCGCTTAATAGCACTAACACGTTCATAATCTCTCTATCTAATTCAAATGCGTATGCACCGATTAAAAATACCCCAGCAGGAAGTAACAAAATCTTCATTAACGAGGCGATTAATGCGGGTTGCCAGTTAGCTGCAATTTTGTAAAACGCTAAGTTGGCGCCTAATACAAATAACGCGCAGGCAATGGCGGGGGTCGCTAAAAGCTCTAAACTCTTTGCTAGGTTATCAAACAAAACAATGCCGCTGACATTTAATATTAGCCCGCAGCCGATGCTCAATACAATCGGATTCAGTACCATGCTCTTAGCAAAACTTGACCATGAAAATGCGTGTTCGCTGCCCTTTGCGCCGATTAAATAGGTGAGTGCAAACAGCAATGTGCTATGAAAGGTAATGATCATAAAAGCGATGGCGATCATTTCTTTGCCAAGGGATGCGATGATGATAGGAATGCCCACCAACACCATGTTTGAGTAACTCGACGCTAAGCCAAATACACTGTGTTGTTGATAATTTTTTTGCTTAGCTAAATAACAGCGGTCAACCAAAATACCTAAGGCAAATACGCTCAGTACAGGAATATAAAAACTCAGAAAGGCCGATAAACTAATACTTTGCTGTAAATCGATTTGCGACATATTTAAAAATAAAAATGCTGGCAGGCTAATGTAAAAAGTAAACTTACTTAGCCCTGCAATGTGTTGCTGTTCAAAAAACTTTAATTTACAACAACTAAAACCAAGCGCAACAATGAAAATCAGCGGAAAGATGATAGAGAAAATATGCACTGCACTGTTGCCTTGAAATAGGGATAACGTTAACGCTTAGCGTCTAAATTCATCACTTTGTGGTAAGTTTATTAAAATAAGTACTGCACCTTTACCACCGTATTCAAGTGGCGCTTGGTGTATTGCTATGACATCTGGATGCTGTACTAAATATTGCGGCACTTTGTGTCTGAGTATATGTCCACCAATACCATGTACTACACACGCACAGTAGTAATGCTTCTTTTTGCACTCATGGATCAGTCCTGCGAGTTCATCTTTTGCCAACTCCTTATTTAAACCATGTAAATCAAGGGTTAAATCAGGTACAAAGTCACCTCGGCGTAACTGCTTTGCTAAAAAACGATCTTGACCGTCTTGCACATAATTAACCGTTCCGTTGGTATCAATATCTGGCACATATTCATCAGAAAAGAAAAATTCTGCCTGATGTTGCTTTTTTTGCTGGGCAAACAGCTTAGCTTGTGAGATTTTAGGTTTGTTAGCAAAGCGATGCGTGTCTTGTTTAAATACACGGGCACCATTAATACTTTGACGAAACATATCGATGTCGTCAGGGCTAATATCTGCGTTTGAGAGAGGATCTTTTTTCATAGCGGCAGTCTAAACAAAAAAACGCTAGAAATCGAGTGAAAACAGAGTAAAAACTGTGTAAAAAAGCGTTACAATAGGGCAATCATGGGGCCTTAATTGCGCCTCGATTGAATTGATATTTTCTAAAGCAGCAGGTAGATAACGAATATGAGCGAATTATTAATAGAAGAAGCAACCTTAGATGAAGCTGTAGCAGAACTGTCAACGTTACACGATTGGCTACGGTGGACCACGAGTCAATTTGCCAGCAGTGGTATTTTCTTTGGTCATGGAACTGATAACGCATGGGATGAAGCAGTCAACTTGTTACTGCCCGCGTTAAGCTTACCCATTGATGCACCAAAAGAATTAATGCATGCCCGGTTAACTAGCACCGAAAAAAACCGCCTTGCGGGATTAATTGCAGAACGTATAAATGATTTCACGCCAGTACCTTATCTGACTAATATTGCATGGTTTGCTAATATGCCATTTTATGTCGATGAGCGCGTATTGATCCCACGTTCACCTTTTGCAGAGTTAATACATAATCGCTTTTCACCTTGGCTAGCTGAGCCTGAATCGGTAAATCGTATTTTAGATTTATGTACCGGTTCTGGTTGTATCGCGATTGCATTAGCACAAACTTTTGCAGAAGCGCAGGTTGATGCCGTTGATATTTCTTATGAAGCACTCGAAGTTGCTGATATCAATATCACAGATTATCAGTTAAGTGACCGTGTATTACCTATTCAATCCGACGTATTCAGCGGTGTACCAGGGCAGAAATATGACCTGATCGTGGCAAACCCTCCGTATGTAGACGCCGAAGATATGGCTGATTTACCGCGTGAGTTCCACCATGAGCCAGAGCTTGGCTTGGCATCAGGCCATGATGGTCTTGATGTAACCCGTACTATTTTGAGTGAAGCGGCCGATCATCTAACTGACAACGGTTTGTTATTTGTCGAAGTTGGTAATTCTATGGTACACATGGATGCTCTTTATCCAAATGCGCCTTTTGAATGGGTTGAGTTTGAGCAAGGTGGATTTGGCGTATTTGTGATCAGCAAAAAACAACTCGTTGCATATTTCGCAGACTGATCACCACAAAAATCAAAGCCGAGCCTCAGGCTCGGTACTTAGTAGTCATTAGGAATGAGGAAAGTTAATGGCAGGTAATAGCATAGGGCAGTTATTTAAAGTGTCCACCTTTGGCGAAAGCCACGGCGTCGCCTTAGGCGGTGTTGTGGATGGCACGCCCGCAGGTCTTGAAATCACTGAGGCAGATTTACAAATCGATTTAGATCGTCGTAAGCCAGGGCAAAGCCGTTACACTACGCAGCGCCGTGAGAGCGATCAAATTAAAATTTTAGCGGGTGTTTTTGAAGGTAAAACCACCGGCACCAGTATTGGTTTATTAATTGAAAATACCGACCAACGTTCACAAGATTATGGCAAAATTAAAGACGTATTTCGCCCAGGTCATGGTGACTACACGTACTGGCATAAATACGGCCTACGCGATTATCGCGGTGGTGGCCGTTCATCTGCTCGCGAAACCGCTATTCGTGTTGCCGCAGGCGCTATTGCTAAAAAGTATCTAAAGCAATTTCATGGTATTGAAGTACGTGCGTGTTTGAGTCAACTTGGGCCAATTAAAGCTGAAAATTACGATTGGGATGAAGTTGAAAATAATCTTTTCTTTTTCCCAGATGCAAGCAAGTTAGACGCGCTTGACGACTATATGCGCGACCTTAAAAAACAAGGTGACTCAGTCGGCGCGAAGGTAAAAGTAGTGGCTAAGAATGTACCTGTTGGTTTAGGTGAGCCGGTATTTGACCGCCTTGATGCAGAACTTGCCCACTCACTGATGAGTATTAACGCAGTAAAAGGCGTTGAAATTGGCGACGGCTTTGATGTGGTTGAGCAAAAAGGCTCTGAGCATCGTGATGAGTTAACCCCTGATGGCTTTACCTCAAATCATGCCGGTGGGGTGCTTGCAGGTATCTCTACAGGGCAAGATATAATCGCGTCAATTGCACTCAAACCGACATCAAGTATTACGATCCCCGGTAATAGTATTAACACGAGTAATGAATCGGTTGAGATGATCACCAAAGGCCGTCACGACCCATGTGTTGGCATTCGTGCAATCCCGATTGCCGAGGCGATGATGGCCATTACTTTAATGGATCATTTACTACGTCAACGTGGTCAAAACCCGCATGTTCATCATGAGCATGGGCCAATAAATGGCTCTGTTTAGGGTTTAGTTAAAAGCATTTAGAATTATTTAAAAGCGCGATGTTAATCGCGCTTTTTTGTTGTGGTTATTTTAAGATAGACATCAAAGTTTCAGGAGCGGGATCAGGCTGTGTTTTTGATCTGTCCATTGCGCCAAATGTACTGTTGAATAAGGTGTTATCGGTGATAAGTCTGTCATGGCTATCGAATTTAAAAATGCTTGGTTATTCGTCATTACGACCCATTGTGAGCCTAACTGCGTACCGCTATAGTTAAATTTGATCAGAGATTTATCGAAGCGCTTACTGTGAGCTTGGAGCACTGGCATCAAATCAATATGATTATTGGATATATGGATAATTAATAAGCCGCCTTTTGTTAGTCGCTGCCAATATAACTGAAAAGCTTCCTCAGTCAGTAAATGGGTAGGAATAACATCACTTGAAAAAGCATCAATAATTAACGCATTCATTAACGGTGCATTATTTTTTTGCTCTTCAGTTAAGGTGATTCTGCCATCGCCAATAGCCACATCAATGCGTGCAGGACTATCTGTTAAATATGAAAAATAATTCATGGCCATGTTATAAACCGCAGGGTTAAGTTCATAAAAGCGGATTTTATCGAACTTATCGCCAAACTTTGCTAAAACTCCAGCACCTAAACCAATAATACCTATATTTAAATCTTGTTGCTTTTTTAATGCTGACAATGATTTAGCGATACCAGTATGGTGATGGTAATAGCTGTTTGTGAGTTCAGTTTGTTTATTAAGTGGCTGTGAGCCATGAATCGTTGTGCCATCGATTAGGCGTCGTTCAGCAAGATCAGACGTTGTAATGTCTTTGACAGTGACATAACCGTAAAAATTTCTCTCAGACGCTAAGTTGTATTGATTAAAATTAACAAAAAGATAGCTATATCCTGTGCCCCAAATAACCAGCGTAGCCAGTAAAGCTATTGTATAGCAAGAGGACGTTTTCGTCGTCTGGGTGAGTAGCGTGTATATAAATAATGAAAGCGCTACAGCTAACGCCACAATGAATTCTGTTATTTGTTCAAACAGTAGCGGTGCGACTAAGGCACTGAGTAAACTGCCGATCACTCCTCCTAAAGCGATATATAAATAAAATACAGTAAGCAGTGAGCCATCTGGCGCGAGTTTTCGAAGTTCACCATGACAGATCATACAAACAATGAATAAAATAAAGCTGTAGATCACCAGTTGAGCTAAAGCATTAAATTGGCTGCCAAGGAAAAACATCATCAGCCCTGCGAATGCGCTAAATATTAATAAGTACGTCCAATGGGCGCGATTATAGCTTTTTGCGGATGCAAACGCATAACTGAAGGTCAGCAAATATATTACCAATGGTAAAGCCCATATCAGAGGCATAGGCGGGATGTTGATGCTGATCATCTGAGTTGTCGCGATCAACATCATTGAACTGGTTGCTGAGAACACAATCCACAGCCAATTAGGTTTGACGAGCAAAGTCGTTTTTGACTTAGTAATAGCTTTATCAGCGATACTGCCATTACTAAATAATACATAAATTAGGCACAATAACAGTATGCAGTATGCAAATAACCCCACTGTCCAATAGCTCTTTTGCTCATCGATTGAAAATAAAACTTCAAAAATAAATGGGTAACTCAGCAAAGCAAGTAGTGAACCCAGATTCGAAAGCGAATACCATTGATAAGGTACAGTCATAGCGGTCGATTCAATATACCAGCGCTGCAATAGTACGCTGGTGGCACTTAGTAACATAAAGACTAAGCCAACCTGTAAAAACAATTTAGCAATCACTGACCACGCTGGTGTTAGTGATAAAAATAGACTGACTTCAATTGTGTTAAAAGTAATGATGCTCGATACAGCCACTAACAATGTGTGTATAAATAATTGTCGTTTGAGCTGATAACGGCTTAACAAATGAGCATATAAATAGCCGAGTAACAGCATGCTTTGATAAAAAAATAGGCTGGTTGACCAAACCGAAGCGCCACCGCCAAACTCGGGTAGTAGCTCTTTCGATAAGATAGGTTGAATTTGAAAGAGTAGAAACGCGCTCACAAAAATAATGAATGTCGATAATATCCGTTGCATCTTTTTTATTACTTAGTAAATGGTGCCTAACCATTAACTGAACTAATTAATGCGGCAATGTAATAACCCTTGAGTTTATCTTAAGAAAATCTTAATCTATGATTTGTATGAATTTATTGGAGTTGTAAGTGGGTAGGTTTCGAATCGGGAATTTTGACGTCGATGTTAGCCGTGGTAAAATTTCCTCAGCTGAAGGCGTACAAATTGTCGAACCTAAGGTTATGGATGTGCTCCAATTTTTGTACTCTCATAGGGGCAATGTGGTTAGCCAGGAAGAAATTTTTGCAGCTGTGTGGCCTAATTCAGTGTTTAGCCCAAGTAATGTGCAACGCAATATTGCACTGCTTAGGAAAGCATTAAATGAAGATTCTAAAAATCCACAATTCATCATTACCCACCCGAAACGGGGTTATTGCCTTGAGCTTAACGAACAAACACGTTCTCACTGTGTAAAGTGGCCGTTGTTGGCTTTTATCGCCGTGACAATTGTATGTTTGGTTGGTGGTTGGTTCGCATTTGCAACGCAGGTTGTTAAAACTGATTTCTCTGCGTTGGTGCCTGTAACATCAAATGAAGCCAATGAATCCTCTCAATCGCAATCTAATAACGGCAATTATTTAGCATTTGTTCGCGGTGACAATGATAATCAGCATATCTGGCTAAAAGAATTAACGACAGGTAAAGAGGTACAATTATCCCAGCACCCATCGACCTACTATAGTCTAGGCTGGAGTCCGGATAATCGCGCATTGGCTTTTATAGAAAAACAAAATGATGTTAGCCAATTAGCGTATTTTAATTTAGACATGATAACTCTAACGAGTTTAAATTACGCCAACGTACTGGAATTTAAAGAATATTTAGTTACCAGCCAGCAATTACAATGGACTAATAACAATCAGGTTTATTTTATTGAGCGACGAAAACATAAAAATGATACGCAGCTTTCGACCGTCAATATAGAAACTAAACAAAAACAGGTAATCAAAGCCTCAATGGGTCAAGACTGGTTAAAGTTACATGCGTTGTCGCCAGATCAAACGCAACTAGCGCTTGGTTATGAAGCAGGACAAAATAACTACCGTATTGAAATACTGAATTTAACGGATAATAGCAGTAAAACAATTGCCGTTATTGAAGATGGTATTCAGGGGCTTAGTTGGCACCCAAGTGGTGAATACTTGCTGATAAGCAACACAAGTAATCTATTACTTATTGATCGTCAGGGCAACTTAACTGATATCGCCTTTAATAATTATCAAGTTATTCGAGATGCTGCATTCACGCCATCTGGTGAGGAGATATTGATGGAGCTTGTAAATATTGATGTTGATATTTTGCGTGCAACTAGTGCAACTAGTGCAACACCTCAGCAGTATGAAAAGCTTGTCGATACCTCGTCGGTTGATTTTTTACCGGTGTTCTCACCTGATTCAACTAAGTTTGTCTTTGAATCCCATCGTTTTGGTTTAAAACAGCTATTTTTATATGAGCAAGGTAAACAAACGCTGATTTTTGCAAACCTTAATAATGAAGAACTGTTTGGGGTTGTTTGGTCAAAAAATGGCGAAGAAGTGATCACCGCAAGCAAAGATAAACTGTTTCGAATTGATTTAAAAAGTGGCGATTATCAAGAAATAGCCCACCATCATCATTCGTTTTATCTCAGAGAGAAGTTTTATAATGAAGATGCGATCTTGGTTTCATATCGCGCTGACGATGGCGTTACATTTCACCCAGCAAAATTAGACATGCAAACATTAAGTTTATCGCCATTCACTGGCCAAGGAGAGCGGCTGGCTTGTTATGCAATGGCTTTAGACAAACACGATCAGATTTATTTTTCAAATAACAAACAGGTATTTCGACTCGATCAAGATGGCAATTTTGCTCAAGTATGGCACGCAGATGATAGTGATATTATTGGTCTGGCGGTCGATGAGCAAACGTTGAGTATTACCTTAGAGCAAGAAGATGGTTATGAGCTTAATATGCTTGATTTACAAAGCGCTCACTCAGAAATACGCCATATTGCGAACGAGAAAGGCAATATGTTAATTAATGCTTCACACGATAATACGCAACTTTTATATCTTACTGAGCCAAAGCGAAAACGCACCTTAGTAAGGCTGCGATAGTCTTTAAAACCCAAGATTCACAAGGTAAGTGCATAGTCTGCTGCTATTAGCTTTACTAACTCTCGTTTTATCGGGTTATGAGCGTGGTTAGCGTGTAATAGCACGATATCAATAACGGGCAAGGGCGGCAGAGTTGAGTCAGTAACCGTCACCAGCTCCTGAGTGTTACTTACCTCAGCCATCACACCAACGGCTAGATTGGCTTTTACTAATGCTGTGAGCGCACTGAGCGAGCCGCAGCAAGCAACAATGTTAAATGGGCGTTCAGCCTTTAGTAACCCTTCAATAGCCGCTTGATGAAATTTACAATCTCGTTGAAATATTGCAACCGGCAGGGTCATAGCGGATTGATAGTTAAATTCGGCACTTTTAACCCACACACCTTTGCTTGATTGTAAAAAATAACCTTCTTCAGAGCTGGGCGAGCGCGTCGCAATCACCATGTCTAGCAAGCCTTGATCTAGCTGTGTTTTGAGCTGGTTGGTCGGCGCGCAACTGATTTGTAAATCAAGTTGCGGTATATGTTTATGTAATAAAGCCACAACTTTAGGTAATACTGTGCCTGCATAATCGTCAGGACATGCTAAGCGCACGCGAGTTTGCCCACCACCGGTTTTAAGTTGTTTATAGGCTTCATCATGCAGTGCTAATAATTGTTTTGCGTAGCTGGCTAAGTGAACGCCACTTGACGATAGTACAAGCTGCCTGCCTTGTTTGATAAATAATGGATTACCCAGCTCTTGTTCGAGCTTTTTCATTTGCATGCTCACTGCCGATTGGGTGCGGCATACTTGTTGAGCAGCGCGAGTAAAGCTGCCCGTTTCAACAAAAGCGCAAAAAGTACGTAGGGCGTCTAAATCCATATTTAACTCATCTATCAATTTTATTTATGTATTGTATAAAAACTATTGGTAAGTAATTAATTTACTACTGCTCTATATTAGGGATATTAAACACTACTAAGGAATGCAAATGCAATTATTTATCGGTAATAAAAACTATTCGACATGGTCGCTTAGAGCATGGTATTTAATGAGTAAATTCAATGTTATTTTTACTGAGAAACAACTCGTATTAGACACCCCTGAGTTTTATGAAACGCTTAAAAACAGTTTTGCAGTACAGAAAGTACCCGCCTTAGTCGATGGCGACTTGCAGGTATGGGATTCATTGGCAATTTGTGAATACATCAATGATGCTTATTTATCAAATACAGCTTGGCCTATTGATACTGCGCAGCGAGCGACAGCCCGCAGTTTAAGCGCTGAAATGCATACCGGCTTTATGGCGCTGCGTAATGAAATGCCAATGAATATTCGTGCAACTCGCCTAATTGAGTTATCTGCGGCGGCTAAAAAAGACATTAGCCGCATTGATGAAATATTCAGCCAGCAACAACGTAGTTACCCAAATGCGTGGTTGTTTGGTGAGTTTAGTATCGCAGATGCTATGTATGCGCCTGTAGTACTTAGGTTAAAAACCTACCAAATTTCACTTTCAGCTTTGGCGGAGCATTATTGTCAGCATGTTTTAAGTTGCCCTACATTACAACAGTGGATCACCGAAGCGCTAAAAGAAACTGATATTGTTGCTTGCGATGAAGCAGGGGTTGATGTTACTTAAAGTAACTTGCCAAGCGATAAGGTTATGAGGACGTATGGAACAGATTAAGCTATCACACCAAGATACATTAAAGCGGCTAGAAAGGTTTAGTCGCTTTACCGACAGCAGTATTGGCATTCCTTTTACTCGGTTTAAGTTTGGCGTAGAGGCACTGATCGGTATTCTGCCTGGTATTGGAGATCTAGCTGGGCTAATTTTATCTAGCTATATTCTATTTGAAGCCCAGCGTCTAGGAGTTAGTAAGCGTATAAAATTACGTATCGTAATAAATATGTTGATTGATTTTTTTGGTGGCCTAATTCCGCTTGTCGGTGATATTTTTGACGCTTACTTTAAAGCAAATACCCGCAATACCCGTCTACTGAAACGCTACTTAGTAAAACAATAACGATAAAAATAAGTTAGTTTTTATCGTTATTAAAAAAGTATTCTGCAATCACTTGTTTCTGTTGGCCAAACGGGTCTGAAATGCCAATCCCAATGCCGATTATTTTACCCTGCGCTTCAGGCGGGTGGGCTTGCATTTGTTTATTTAAAATAACGAGCTTAGGGCTTTTCTCGTTAGCTAATAATGTTAAATGCGGCTGAAAGTTCTGAAATACATTGGGGCTACCATAGCGCTCAAATGCCGTTAATTTGTTGGGGTAGTTTTTAACCCAGCTAGGGATTGTGGCATTTGTATCGCGTAATGGCTCAATCGCCATTGTTACTTCATCTGCTAGCCTTTGCAGCTTAGGCGAATACTGTAAGTTAATAAATGCCCAATTACTTTGCGTAACACTAAAACCTTGCGCTGTTATAGCAAACTCTTGATGTTGCTCGGTGATACTTTTTACAGCACGTTTAATGTCTTCTTCTGAGCCTTCAACAAAGTCAGTTAAATACAAAGTAGCGTGCACTGGCTTACCTTTTTCATAAAAACTCATGATCCCTTCTTTTTTTAATGCATCACTAGTTTGCTCAACTAAGTTAATGATTGACTTGGAAGGGATTGCAAACACATTGATGCTGACACTTTTTGCAAATGAGGGCAGGGGGATACTTATCAGCGTAATTAAAGTAACAACTAAAAGCTTCGGTCGTTTTATAAAAAGTAATTTGAACATGGGTTTATAATTTTATTCTTAAATTCGGATAGTAAGTGTAAAGAGGATAAGGGTTATTACTTGAACAGTAAATAAAAGGAGCTAGATTGCAGCGAATACATATTTTTGGCTTAGCTAAATTTGCAAAGTAAAGGCAAGACAATAACGCATGGCTGCTTAGTCGTTATCAACTTTTACATTCTTGCTAAAAGCCCGTACAATTCGCCTCGATTTTAATGTGCATTTGTTGCATTTTACCGAGGCGAATTAATCAGACTTTTATGCATCAAATAGCCGATTTAACATCTATTTTTGAACGCACTTTTTACCACAGCCATAATACACGCTTGGTCAAAGGTGAGCATGAGCCTATTTATATTCCCGCTGATGTTAAAACGCCGTATCATCAAATTGTGTTTGCCCATGGTTTTTATGCCAGTGCACTGCACGAAATAGCTCATTGGCTAGTGGCGGGTGATAAACGTCGTTTACTCGAAGATTACGGTTATTGGTATTGCCCAGATGGCCGTGATAAAGCTCAGCAAGCAGAATTTGAAGCCGTTGAAGTAAAACCGCAAGCAATCGAGTGGGCGTTGAGTGTTGCTACAGGTTTTGAGTTTAATGTTTCGGTTGATAATTTAAATGGTGAGCAAACCTGTCGTTTTGATTTTCAGGCGCGAGTACACAAGCAACTTTTACAGTTACTAAAAATAGGCTTTAATCCTCGGACTACTGCACTTTTAAAAGCATTAAGCGAATTTTACAATACGCCATGGCCATTGAATGCCGGGCAGTTTGTATGGCAACATCCTCAGGAGTTAAGTAATGCAGTTTAAGTTAGGACTAATTGTAAACCCAGTTGCTGGTTTAGGTGGCAGTGTGGCGCTCAAAGGTAGTGATGGTGTTGCGGCTAAAGCTCTGGCGCTTGGCGCTGAGCCAAAAGCTAATTTACGCACTAAAGCAGCGCTTGAGGTGTTATTGCCTTATCAAGATAAAATAACAATTTATACTGTTAATCACTCAATGGGTGAAAGCACCGCGGCAGATCTTGGTTTTAATACCGAAGTTGTGTATCAAAGCGAGCACCCCAGTAGTGCAGATGATACTGAGCGTGCAGCCAAGGTATTGCAACAGCTAGGTGTTGATTTAATTTTATTTGCTGGTGGCGATGGCACTGCGCGTAATATTTGTCATGCGGTTGAAGATAGCTTACCGGCACTGGGCATTCCTGCCGGCTGTAAAATTCATTCAGGGGTTTATGCAATCACGCCAAAGGCCGCAGGGCGGGTAGTCGAAATGCTGGTCAAAGGTGAACTAGTTACCTTAGGCGATGCCGATGTGATGGATATTGACGAAGATGCGTTTCGTCAAGGCACAGTTAAAGCAAAACGTTATGGTGAAATGCAAGTACCCAGTGAAGTACGTTATGTACAAGCGGTAAAAAATGGCGGTAAAGAAACCGACGAGCTGGTACTTGCTGATATTGCCGCCTATGTCGTCAGTGAAATGGATGAAGATACGTTATATGTAATGGGCAGTGGCTCAACAGTTGCAGCTATTATGCAAGAAATGGGGCTTGAAAATACCTTATTAGGTGTTGATTTAGTTGCAGATCAAAGCTTAATTGCGCAAGATCTTACAGCTGAACAATTATTAGCGATGACCCATCAGCGCGACACTAAATTAGTGATCACGCTAATTGGTGGCCAAGGCCATATTTTTGGCCGTGGCAATCAACAGTTAAGCCCAGCACTTATTCGCGCGATAGGGCTGGATAATATTATTGTGGTGGCTACCAAAACTAAATTACAGGCTTTAAACGGCCGCCCGCTCATTTGCGATACAGGCGATAGTGAGCTGGATGATGAATTAAGCGGTTATATTCGTGTAACCTGCGGATTTAACGACCATATTATGTATGCAGTAGGCCATCAAGATTGATTGGTAGAAGACCCTGCAAAATCAGGAGAAGTAGAAGTGAGTTTAGTAAATTATATTGACGCAGCCCAACAGTATTTTGATGACTTAGTGATCAAAGCCACTGATGATGAGTTATTTGCCGGTGGTTATTTACGAGGCCATTTTGATTTAGCAGTAGGCTATGCGCAAGTTGAAGAGCTTAATCTTGAAATAGATGAGCTCAATGAAACCGTTGAAAAAAGTTTAGTGAAAGCGTATCGCAATGGTGAGCTTAACGAAGAAGATAAAGCCCTAGTAGTAAGATTATGGGAAGAAGTAAAAGCACTCGCTTAAAAGACTAAATAAAAAGTTATTTAAAAAAACGGCAATAGTGCCGTTTTTTTGTGCATTGAGCCTATTTAGTTCCTATAAAATGTATTTTCTGTTCACTTAAAATTTACCTCATTCCCTAGATACGCTAAAGTACCACTGACTAAACTCTAGGGAACAAGTGAAATGAATAATAATAAAGATGTGGCAATGCCCTCGGGCATAGTTGCGCGATTTTTAAATTTTGTTGAGCGGGTAGGAAATAAACTGCCTGATCCGGCAATCATCTTTTTGTTTGCCATGTTACTAATTTGGCTACTGTCGTGGTGGTTCTCAGGTGTTACTTTTGACGCTATCGACCCTCGTACCGGTGAAGCCATTATTATTAATAATATGTTGGCGAGTGATTCGTTAGCGACCTTTTTATCATCAATGGTAAAAACTTTTACCGGTTTTGCACCGTTAGGTGTGGTGTTAGTGGCCATGCTGGGTGTAGGGGTTGCTGAACATTCTGGCTTTATTAATACTGGCCTTAAGTTAATGTTAAAGGTGACACCTAAAAAACTTTTAACACCGTCAATTATTTTAGTCGCCATCGTCAGCCATACAGCAACCGATGCAGGTTATGTGTTAGTCATTCCGTTAGCTGGTGTTATATTTTATGCAGCAGGGCGCCATCCATTGGCGGGTATTGCGGCGGCATTTGCGGGAGTCAGTGGTGGCTTTGGTGCAAACTTTATTCCGTCGGGGATTGATCCACTACTGCAAAGCTTTACCCAAAGTGCGGCGCAAATTATTAACCCCGCGATGTCGATTAACCCATTAAATAACTGGGCGTTTACCTCGGCTTCAAGTTTATTCATTATTTTATTAGGCTGGTACATCACCGATAAAATCATTGAACCACGGTTAAAAAATACCGAATTAGATGGTAATAAAGAAGATTTACCTGCATTTGAAGATGCCCGTAGCGACGAAAAACGCGCGTTTTTTATTGCAAGTACAGTGATGATTGCAGGTCTTGCGTTATTAGCCTATGTGTCAGCCCCTGCGGACTCTGCAATGCGAAGCGAAGATGGCTCTTTAACTAATTTTCGCTCGCCTTTAATGCAATCTATCGTACCGCTAATTTTCCTACTGTTTTGGATACCTGGTGCAGTGTATGGTTTTACCGTTGGCACCTTTAAAAGCTCTAAAGATATGATAGATGCCATGAGTAAAGCAATGGGCGGCATGGCGTATTATATTGTAATGGCGTTCTTTTGTGCCTTGTTTATTGCTGCATTTAGTAAATCAAACTTGGGAGCTCTGCTGGCAATTGAAGGCGCGCAGCTGTTAAAAGCCATGCAGTTACCAAGTGCGGTGACTGTTGTCGGTATCATCTTTTTAACTGGTTTTGTAAACTTGTTTGTTGGCTCAAGTTCAGCAAAGTGGGCGCTACTGGGCCCGGTGTTTGTGCCTATGTTAATGCAGTTAGGTATCTCGCCAGATTTAACTCAAGCGGCTTATCGCGTGGGCGATTCTAGTTCAAACATCATCACTCCTTTAATGCCGTATTTCCCATTAGTTGTGGTGTACTGCCAAAAATACGTCAAAGGCACGGGCATTGGCACGCTTATCGCGATGATGCTGCCATATTCAATCGCTTTTATGATTGGCTGGAGCTTATTTTTACTCGGTTACTGGGCACTGGGTATCCCGCTTGGATTAGACGCAAGTTACGTGTACCCAGCAGTCGCGCCTTAATAAAGCACGGCTAAATATTTATGTGTAAAAACCTCGTCATTATAATGGCGAGGTTTTTTTGTGGTTAGTTTTATCCAGCCAGTTGTCAATTCGATCGTATACCCAGCTTGGTACGTATAAACCGGTAAATATATTCGTTAACTAGGTTTTAGTATGGCCAATGAACGCGCTGTTCCTACATCTCGATTTTCACGCTTTGCAAAGTTAGGCTCATTAGCAACCAGTGTCGCGAGTAATATGTTATTTGAGGGAGCCAAAAGTACTCTTTCAGGAAAGGGTTGGGATAATAAAAGCTTATTACTGCAGCCTAAAAACATAAAAAATCTAGCGACAGAACTATCACACTTACGCGGTGCGGCAATGAAATTAGGGCAGCTACTGTCAATGGATGCTGGGGATCTACTCAGTCCAGAGCTTGCTCAATTACTTGCATTACTTCGATCAGACGCTAACCCCATGCCACATAAACAACTCATTACTGTATTAAAAGAGCAGTGGGGAGATGACTGGTTATCGCGTTTTTCACATATTGAGCTTAGGCCATTTGCTGCCGCTTCTATTGGTCAAGTGCATTTGGCCTACCATGAAAACGGCGAGCAATTAGCTGTAAAAATTCAATACCCGGGGATCGCAAAAAGTGTGGTCAGTGATGTTGATAATGTTATATCGCTGCTTACACTGTCTCGTTTACTACCTAAAGATCTTGATATCAAGCCACTCGTCGCAGAGGCTAAAATACAATTATTAGCGGAAGCTGATTATCACCGTGAAGCGCAGTATTTATTACGTTATAAAAATGCATTGGCAAATAACCGACACTTTATTGTTCCTAACGTCTATAAAGAGCACAGTACTAAACAAATATTAACGATGCAGTATATTGAGGCTCAGCCTATAGAGGGAATTACCGATCTACCCAAAGCAGAGCAAAGCTTTGTGGCACAGCAACTTATTGCGTTATTTTTTAAAGAAATGTTTGAATTTAGACTGATACAAACAGATCCAAACTTTGCTAATTTTCATTATCAACCAGCCACACAAAAAATCGTTTTATTTGATTTTGGGGCAACCCGTGAGATTTCGCCTCAGTTGAGCCAAGCTTATCTAGCTTTATTTAAAGCAGGCAGTGAGAATAATCGTGATGGGGTATTAAATGCGGCCACTCAGATTGGTTATTTTAAAGATACATTGCGTGACAGTTATAAAGATAATGTTATAGAGCTATTTTTAATGGCGTGTGAGCCACTGCGTCACGATGGTGATTTTGATTTTAAAAATAGTCAACTGGCAGCAAATATTAAAGATGCTGGGTTGCAACTTAGTGCACAAGCACAGCAATGGCATACACCACCAGTGGATGCATTATTTATTCACCGTAAACTTGCTGGTTTATATTTGATTGCGGCTCGCTTAGAAGCAAAAATAGATGTTAGAGCGTTATTTATGCCAATTTTATTAAAAACATGATTATTTTAGCGAATTCAAATACTCATTCATTCAATGCAATTGCTATCAACGAATATTGTGACTTCACAAAATCTTCCCCTCACGAATATTTACTTTATTCCAAACACAAAAAAACCTTGTCACTTTCGTGGCAAGGTTTTTTTTATTAAAGAGTCGTTGCTTATTTAGCTGTGAAGCTTACTGGGCGACGTTCTTTACGAGGACCGCTACGCTTATCACCGCGTGCACTGTCATCTTTGTTAAAGCTGCGTTTTTTGTCACCTGATGGACGCTCAGAGCGTTCAGCACGTGGTTCAGCAGGACCTTGATCTTGTGTTAATGTTAAGCCCATTGGACGTTTACAAATAAACACTTTTTGGAAATGATCAAGTACATCTTTAGGCATGTTTTGCGGTAATTGAACCGTACTGTGATTGTCGTGTAAACGAATATCACCAATAAACTTGCTTGAGATGTCAGCTTCGTTAGCGATAGCGCCAACAATGTTCTTAACTTGAACACCATGTTCACGACCTACTTCGATACGGTAAGTATCCATAGGGCCTGCATCACGGCTATTACGTTCACGTGGTTTAGCATCACGGTCACGTGCAGGGCGTTCGCTGCGTTCATTACGACGACCACGGTCACCACGATCATTACGCTCACGTGGGTTACGGTCATTACGTTCGCTACGCTCACGTTGTTGGATCTTAACTTCTTCAACCTTAATTGGTGATTGTTGCTGTGCTAAACACAGTAACGCACCTGCTAGGTCTTCAGGAGCAAGTTCAAGCTTTTGCGCCATATTAGCTGCTACTTCATTAAAGAAAGTAATATCTTTATTTTCAAGCGCAATAGCTAATTTAGCTTGTAACGCTTCGATACGTTTTTCTTCAACAACTTTTGCAGTTGGTAGTTCAACTTGTACAATATCTGAATTCGTATGACGAATGATATTTTTAAGTAAATAACGTTCGTTATGTTTTACGAAAAGAATCGCTTTACCAGTACGACCAGCACGACCTGTACGGCCAATACGGTGAACATAAGCTTCAGAATCTTGTGGGATATCGTAGTTGATAACAAGGCTTAAACGGTCAACATCTAGACCACGTGCTGCAACGTCTGTTGCGATAACAACGTTTAGCATGCCACTTTTTAAGCGTTCTACTGTGCGTTCACGTGCTTGCTGGTTCATGTCACCGTTAAGTGGAGCTGCAGAGAAACCTTCGCGCTCTAATAATTCAGCAAGTTGTACTGTATCGTTACGTGTACGTACGAAAACAATCGCGCCTTCATATTGTTCAGCTTCTAAAAAGCGAACAATCGCTTTATTCTTGTGTACGCTGGCATTCCAAAATACTTGCTCAACAGATGATACTGTTGAGTTACGCGCAGATATATGAACCTGTTCAGGGTTATTCATATATTTGCTGCTGATGTTTTGAATTTGCTTAGGCATGGTCGCAGAGAAAAGACATGTTTGCTTTTCGCGCGGCGTTTTTTCCATGATGTTTTCAACATCATCGATAAAGCCCATACGTAACATTTCATCGGCTTCATCAAGTACAAGAGCTTGTAAGCTGTCAAACTTGATAGTGCCACGGTTAATATGATCGATTAAGCGACCTGGAGTAGCGACAATAACTTGCGCGCCACGACGAAGTGCACTTAATTGGATACTGTAGCTCTGGCCACCATAAAGTGCCAATACTTCAATACCACGAACATGTTTAGCATATTGTTCGAATGCCTCAGCTACTTGGATCGCAAGCTCACGGGTTGGTGTGAGTACAAGGATCTGCGGCTGCTTCACAGACGGGTCAATATTATTAAGTAATGGCAGTGCAAATGCTGCGGTTTTACCTGTACCCGTTTGAGCTAGTCCCAGTACGTCCTTTCTTTCTAGCAATAACGGTATACATTGAGCTTGGATTTCAGATGGTGTCTTGTAACCCAACTCTTCAACTGCCTTCAAAATTGCAGGAGAAAGATTTAGAGATTCAAACGTGACTGGTTCTGACATTAATACGCCTCAACGAATTTAAAGAGGCGCGCATTGTATAGGATTTACGAGGCAAATGCTTGTATAAATTGAAACTAATTTGTATGTAGTTGATGTTGGTCATAATTTAATCAATTTGATTGTGGGTAAATCAAATTGATTAACAAATTTTATACAGAACTTATTGATAAAGTCCAAGATTCTCTTTAGCGTAAGCTTCAAACTCAGTGAAACCACCGATGTGTGCTTGGTCAATAAAGATTTGTGGCACGGTTGGGCAAGGCTTACCTGCTGATTGTTCTAAATCGGCTTTACTCACGCCTTCTTTAATAATATCAACATAACGATATTTAAAATCATCACGTTCATTTGCTAGTTTTTCAGCAACATCTTTAGCACGTACACAATAAGGGCAGCCTTCACGGCCAAAAATTACAGTTAACATATCGCTCTCCTCGATTTTATTTACATTCATCTTAACTAATTGAGAAAAAATAAACAGCGTAAAAAAACGATTGATGAATTCTATTTTAATGATTACATACACCTTTAATCAATATTAAAGGTGTATGTGGGGTGGCTAATTAAAACTTAACACTAAAGCCAATTGAAGGGCGCATTTCAAAATCATCCTCGTTTTCTTTGATAATTAAATCATTAGTCGAGGTTACTTTCTGATAATCTAAATCAATGCTACTGGTGTTTGCTTGGCCGTAGGCGTTCATTAATTCTAAAATTAACACACCGTCTAAGCCCCAAAAGTCGGTTTGACGTTCAAAACGAAGATCAAGCCGATGATAAACATCGAAACGCTCAGAAAATGGATCACCATATTGTGGTAAAAAACGTCCTTCGAATTCGGAATTTTCTGTGACGCCAACAATCGGGGTGTAAGCTTGACCGCTGCGGGCAGTAAAGTTAAAGCCGCCTTGCCATTTTTCACTGATTTGGTAATTAAACACCATGTTGACAACTAAAGGGGTATCAGCGTAATAATCCCGAGTGATATTTTGGCGTTGGTCAGTACGTTCACTTTTGGCATAACTAACTGCAAGCCAGCCATACCATTTATCAGTTTTATTTTTGTTTATTAATAGATCAACACCGTAAGCTCGCCCAGTTACATCATTACTGTAACGAATTGCTGCATCGGAATAATTGTTTAATGCCAACGGTAAATCGTCCATGGTTTTGTAATACCCTTCAATAGACCATGTCCATTCATCGGCAAGTTCTTGTGCAAAACCCAAACTGCTGTGTTTTGAGGTTTGCGAACGTAAATTCGGGTTGCCGTGTTCAGGCAATAGAGTGTCAATATCTTGCATGCGATTATAATGCCCGTATTTAGCATTGATGCTATTGTGATTATTAATAAAGTAGCTAAGCGCAAGGCGCGGCATCACAAAATCTTCATCAGTGTAATCATTGCTTTGATATTGCACGCCGACTTCGCTTTGCCATTGTTCGTTAATAACCCAAACATGGCTAACACCAACAAAGAACTTATCAAGGGCTAGCTTGTCTTTACCCGTTATTCGCTCACCTTTGTTTAGATCGCAATCAGGATCGAGCTCGGTACAAAGATATTGAAAACTATCGTAACTGTAAGTACTGTCGTTATCAAAATAGGCGGCATCAAACACCAGTTGCTGGGCTTTAGTAACACGCCAATTTAATCGTCCTTTATAAGTGATTTGCTTTTGTTGTTCTTCATCAAAATAGCCATCACTTAGCGTGGCACGTTTAGCGTATTCCAATCGGCCAGAATGTTCGAGCGAACCAACGCCTAAGCGTAAATGAAAGTCTTTATTAAAGTGATCCCATAAAATACTTTGGCTGGTAAATTCACGAATAAAATCAGCATCGCCTTGATACTCAGGATTTTTTAGTGAAAGTTCAGCGCGTTGATTAAAGCCTGCTGCAACCGAGTCTTTTGCGCCTGTAAATGACACTGTTAGGGCGTTTTGATTGTTTATATCCCAGATCCATTTGCCTTGGTAATCATGATCATCTGGGGGATCATTGATGGTGATACCACTGAGTTCACCATCGTCGTTTTCAAGCTCTTCACCTTTAGAGAAGAACAGTGGTAATGTACTTTTACGTGCTGATAAATAAAACGCGGTGTTCTGCGTGAGTTGCCCTTCAACAAAGACACCGGCATTAAACATTGTAAGATCAAGCGTGGTAGTAATCGGTTGATATTTAGGATTACGCAGTGTTACGTCAAATACGGCACCGGTGGCGTTGCTGTAACTGGTGCCATAGCCGGCTGAGTAAAGTTGAAAATCTTGAATAATGTACTTGTTGAAAATAGAACTGCCGAAATCATGAAAAATATAGCCTGCAGGCATAAAATCCACTTCAAACAAATTATCATCGGGCGATGAGCCACGTACCGCCGGTTCACTCATTGAGCCGCCAGCGGCGACAACGCCTGGTAATGCAAATACTGCCCGCAGTGGATCGCCCATAGCACCGGGCATAGTGATCAGTTTTTCAGTATTTTCGGTTATTTCACTGGTAATGCTACTGCGTTTATAAACGGTTTCAAGACGCTCTATTATTTCTTCATTAGCATCAACGTTGGCGTGCGTTAAAAATGGCAAACACAACGCCAGTGGCGTTAAACGGTAAAGTGATGGCAAGCAGGTGGCTAACATGATTCTTCCATGGTTATGAGTAAGTGTGACTGCGACCTATAGTAATGAGAAAATATATAAAAATACGTAGTAAACTGTACGAAAATGTAGGCAAATGTAGGGAGGTGTTACAAGCTGTTACATTTAGTTTTGAGCTCTGATAGTAATACCTAATTGGCTTGAATAGCCCATTGAGCGTGCGGTTATTCGCAGTTGTTGATCAATTACATAGTAAGTAGGAAAGGCGCTGATTTTATAATTACTCTGGGTATTTTTATCGCCTAGTAAAATGGGCATTGTGAGTTTAAGTTCACTAACAAACTGCGCAACTGCTTGTTCATTTTTATAATCAAGTGCAATGCCAATGGCGTTGATATTAGAATCAACCAATGCCGCTTCTAGGTTTGGCATACTGTAACGACAGATTGTGCACCATGGCGCAAAAAAATAAACCACGGTGGTGTTACCTTTGAGCATCGCAATATCAATACGTTGTTCGCTGTCATTGAGCACAGGTAAATTAAAATATGGAGCAGGGCTGCTATCTGAGCTGAGTAAATTGCGTTGCTGATATGTAGTCACTACAAAAAACACCACAACTAACATAATTATATTGAGCAGCAAACTCGTTACTTTTTTCATATCGACCTCTAAAGCTAATTCCCCTTATTACTATTTAAAGACTTGAAAAGCAAACTTTGAGTCCTCACTTTATTGAGTAGGCAAAAAGAGATTTTGAAAAAAATAAAACTTTTTTCAAAAATAATCTTGAAAACAATTTTGCCGTCCATATATAGTTTAGTGAGGACGCCTGATGGGTCCCAACTAAACATAAGTAATTGAAATTTATATTATTAATTAAACTTTGCTTGCGCTTGTTCAACCGAAAAGCACATGCAAAATATCGCTTAAATATGAGGATATTATTATGCGTACAGTAGATTTATCACCACTTTATCGTTCATTCATTGGCTTCGATCATTTAGCATCTTTAATGGATGCGGCCGCTCGCACTGACAAGCAGCCAAGTTTTCCTCCGTATAACATTGAAGCACTCGATAAAGACAAATATCGCATTACTATGGCTGTTGCCGGTTTTAGTGATAATGAGCTGACGATAGAGTCAGAAAATAACACCTTAAAAGTTGCTGGCATTAAAGCCAATAAAGATGACAGCGCAGAGCGCAAATTTATTCATCAAGGCATTGCTGAGCGCAACTTTGAACGCAAATTCCAGCTAGGTGACCACGTTAAAGTACTCGGCGCTGATTTAGCCAATGGGCTACTTAGTATCGACTTGCAACGCGAGATCCCTGAAGCACTTAAACCACGTAAAATTGAAATTGGCAGTGGTAACTTGCTAGAAGGTAAATAACCATCCCTTTGACAGTGTTTTTCCCCTAATTTACTTGTTATTTTTAGTAGCCGCCTCAGTTGAGGCGGCTTTTTTAGCTTTGCTTAAACATCGGGTCCGCTTAGCGCACCATTAATCGCAGATGATTAATGATGCTGTGTTCAGTTTGTATCTTTACTTTTTAATTTGGCTTGCATGTCTTTTAAGGCGGCAATTTTATCAATAGCAACTTGCAGCTGCCGTTGAGGGAGGCCTTTTTGACGGCCTTTTTCGAGCAAGCTTTCAAGGTTAGTTATTTTTTGTTGAGCAGCTATTACAAAGCGTTGCTCGAGCTGAGTTTGCTGCTGTTTATGAAAATCGAGGTAAGCTTGATGATCGGTTAAGTCGCCTTGAAACTGACTCGCACTGATTGGATTTTTTGCGATGACAGGCAAGTAACTCGGTGTAGTAATGGGCGGCAGTTGTTGACTGGCATCAGTATTTTTTAATGAGGTGTGACTATCAATCGCCGCTTCAGCAGTCATATCTGGATTAATAGCTGTCGGTGCCGACGCATTATTTATTTGTGGTGCGGGCGTTACTGGCGTTAAATCATCAGCAGCGCGGATGGGAGCTATTTCACGTTTTCGCTCTGTTGTTAAATTTATTACTAAAAAACCTAAACAAGCGACGCCTGTAATTATGTAGATAGCTTTTTTATTCATAGTTTTACTGCATTTTGTTGTTGCCAAGCCAGCCAATTTTGCTGATAGCGTTGCTGCGCTTTTTGTATTGCGATGGCTTTTTTAGCTTGATAGCGAACCGTTTCGTCAGTAGCGCTAAAGTAGTTATACTGATGGTTATTACTAATTATGACGACCCATAGACCTTCAGGTGAGCGCATCACCGCAGATAATTCTTCTGCTTTTAGCGTATAAGCCAGTTGCACAGCCCAATTACTTTTATTTTTGCGAGTTAGTTTATTGTGATACTTAGCATAAATGTCGGTTTGCTGTGATATATATAATGCATCTGTAAAAGAGCTTGCTTGTACTGTGTTTCTAAAGCGAACCGCTTGCTCTCGCTCAGTAAACGCAGCGCCGTAAGCTGTCACTTCACTAAGGTATTTAAAGCGCGCTTTATTTGCCTGATAATAATTTTTTATTTCTTTATCGGATATTTGTTGTTCAAGACTGTCGAGTATTGGGCTTTGAACGTGCATCATGTCTTTAATACCTAGCCAACTTTGAATCGAAGGCCTTAAAATATCGCCTTTTGCTAGTTCTTCTAGGTGCGCGATACTGATCCCTTGCTTTAAAAGTAATGGCGTTGCTTTTAAAAGCAACGCCTCAAATTGTTGCTTTTTTATCACTTCAGTTTTGAATAAGTCACTTTCACCTTGGTGCAGTCGAAAGCGTACTTGCATAGATAAAGGGGCTATAAACTCATAAAGATTGACGGCGGTTGTAAAGAGACCTCTGAGCTCAGTGCGCTGCATTTTATTGATTTGTTCAGCGTTGTATTGGCCATCAGCAGGGTAGCTAGGCAATACTTTGAGCAGCCACTGGGCATTATATTGTGTGAGATTACTTCCTTTAACATAGGATGTTGATAAATTGAGTTGCCTGTCAAATATGTTCATTAAATAGCGCTCAACATGGTACTGCGTGCTAAAGCCTACCGCAGATTGACGTTCAAGCAGCTCAGGCATATGTTGTTCTGCTTGATATAATAAAAATTGATTTTCAAACATATGTTTACGAACGTCTTTGCGACTAATGTTGGCATTGTGTTGTTGATAAACTTGCTGCATTAAACGCACTTCAGCAGCGCTATATTGGTTAAATGATGCCATTGTTAGGCTGCTATAAAGCAGTCCTAACAATAACAAAATACAACTGCTCAGCGCTTTCATTGGCGTACGACCATGGCATGATTAAGTAGGTGCACAACCATGGCAATCGCATGTGGGATCACTTGTTTTGCCGTATTTAAGCGGTCGTAATGGTCTTGTGAATTAAGCACAATACCGCCTTGAGCATAAGAAAAAGCGCCACCTTGTGTCAGTAAAGGGCGTACGTCTTGACTGTTTATATCCAGTGCTGAAAATGTTTGCATGGCTTGTGTAATAAGGGCAGAGTCATTGAGTTGTTCCTGATCATAGTAGTCTTTTACCCAGCTTTCCCAGCTTGAATGATTGAGATCAGATGTGGTCCAAGTATGGTGTGGTTGTAGTAAGTCAGTTGTATGGAAAACAAAACCTAACACTTGTGGGTTGCCACTTTGCAAATAGCTTTGATACCAGTATTGACCTAAATTATCAATTGGCTGAAAAGGCATTTCTTCAAAGTCATCGTACATGTTGTAATTTGATTGGCTGTCAATTCGGTAATTAGCTTCAGTAATACCATAGCTGTTGTACTTTGATGAATCGGCATTAAACCAGCCTGTTTCACCGCCTTGACCGTCATCAAGGTAGTCACCTTTTAACCAGCTTGAAGCCAAGTTATCAACGGTGCCCCATACCGTCAGTTTTTGGTAATTGTAGCCACCAAAGTCGTTACCGTGTTGATCAGCCCCTTGGGTATGGTTTTGGAAATGCCAATAGCTGGTATATTTAACAATACTCTCTGCTGCTCCCCATATTGGTGCTTGAACACATGACCCCGTTACAGCACCACAAAAGAAGGTGTCTTCAAAGTCATCCACATCATAGGCTGCTTGGCCTAGTACTTCGGCTAACTGGGTTACCGTCATATTATTTTGTTGAGCGTATTTGCTTAATGCCGAAAACTGTGTGCTGCTTGGGTGCTGCTGCATATAGTTCACTGCATCGATGACGATACGTTTATGTGTTTCTTGGCTAAATGCCTGTGCTTGGCTTGTACTGATCAGTAATAATGCCGTTAAAAACTGTTTTTTCATCGTGTTCTCATAGTGTTGTGGAGTAATTTCTAATATTAGAAAGTAGGGTAATTACACTATAATTACAAATTAATTAAACATTTAATTAACAATATTACCTGATATGATACTTCTGTTAGAGTTTTTCTATATTATTTAGGCACCATTGCGCTCGCTCTAAAATAGCGTGCTGTTGTGATGTATCTTGTTTTTGCCAATTTTTATAGACCATGCCAATACGTGGGTTACGAGCTAAGCGGGCTTCATGGGTGTGCATAAATTGCCAATATAAACTATTAAAAGGGCAAGCCGTGTCGTCACTTTTTTGTTTTACGTTATAGTGGCAGCTGGTGCAGTAATCACTCATTTTGTTTATGTAGTTACCGCTTGCGGCATACGGTTTTGTGGCGATTAGGCCGCCATCTGCAAATTGACTCATACCACGGGTGTTAGGCATTTCTACCCATTCAATGGCATCGATGTAAATGCCCAAATACCAGCTATCAACTTCATTTGGATCAATACCGGTTAATAAGCAAAAGTTTCCGGTGATCATTAAGCGTTGAATATGATGCGCGTAGGCGGTCTCTAAGCTCTGCGTGATTGCCTGTTTCATACAGTTCATTTTTGTTTTGCCACTCCAAAAATAATCTGGTAACAGACGAGCAGCCTCAAGTTCATTTTTACTCGCGTAATCAGGCATATTTTGCCAATAAATACCTCTTACATATTCTCGCCAACCTAAAATTTGCCTAATAAACCCCTCAACTTGGGCAAGCGTGATCTGTTCTTGCCGTGCCGCAAACTCAGCCAGTACTTGCTTAATAACTTGCATTGGGTGCAGCATTTTTGTGTTAAGTGCAAACGCGATACGACTATGATACAAGCTCCATTTGTATGAGCTCTGACAGGTCATCGCGTCTTGAAATTTTCCGAAACAGGGGAGTAGATGAGTGCAAAAGTAATCGAGTAATTGTTTTGCTTGAGCACGACTGGTTGGCCATAATAAAGTTGCTGAACAATGGCCAAGGGTATTTACCTGGTGTTTTTTTATGCGCTGTAAAATAGCTTCAATATTATTGGTAAATATTTTTGGTTCAGGGATAGCAGCTAAATCAGTTTTTTTTAATTTGTTACGATTGTCTTGGTCAAAGTTCCATTGCCCGCCTAGTGGAGCATTATCTTGCATCAATATGTCAAAGCGCTTGCGCATCATGCGATAAAAAAATTCCATTTTCACATGCTTATCTTTTTTAAAATGGTCGCTGATATCAGCAAAAGGTAATAAAAAATGTTCGCTGTCTGTGGCACTAACATTAAAGTCACTGCTGTTTGCAAACTCTTGCAGTTGAGTTTTTAATCTATACTCATCAGGATACTGATATTGGATTTGTTGACACTGATATTGCTTCGCCAAGCGTGTTAGTAATGAGGTAATGCATGCGTCATCGTGGGTATCATCGAGTGTTAAATGAAGCACATTTAATTGTGCTTGTTTGAGCGCAGTCGCAAAGTTCTCCATTGCCGCAAAAAACGCCGCTACCTTTTGTATATGGTGTTTTACATAATCTGTTTCTTGTTTTAATTCAGCAATGACATAAAGGTATTGTGTTTGATCCTCTTCTTTATACCAACTGTGATTGGCATTAAGTTGGTCGCCAAAAATAAATCTCAGAGTTTTATAGATCATTAATTTTGCTCAAAATTGTTTTATACGAATTAAATTGTCGATTAGATCGCATTTATTAATACTGATAGTCGTGGTATAGGTATTAATACGTAAACAAAGGAGTGTCGCCTTATGAATCAATATCAGTATGCTATTTGCAAATTTAAAATTGTTTTACCTTGTCTCATTGCACTTTGCCATGTTAGTTCTTTGCATGCCACAGTCTATCAGTGTGAAAAAAAAGGCGTCGTGGAATTTAGTCAATTTCCATGTGGTGATGATGCGAAACTAATCTCTGTAAAAGAGCAAAACCCAAGCTTATCTAGTCAGATTGTTGCTAATGAAAATATTGATACCTCGGGCGTTGATAGTTATATTCGGACTCGGCAAATTGATGCTGATATTCAACAGCATCAAGATAAAATTGATAGCTTAAGCGAGAAAATGAATCAGCAAATTGCCGCCTTAGGTGAGCAATCAGATGCGCAGTTAAATAATTTATCTGGTGCAAAAAAAGAAACTGCAATAGCTAATCAAATGACCAGTATTTCAGAGCGCTATAACGTTTTAATTGCACGTGAACAGCGGGATATTGATCGACTCTTAAAAGAAAAACACGCTTTGCCTGCGTCGAAAAACACGTCTGAAATTGACCAACAATCAACCCAGAGCAAAGGTATTGATTCGTTCATTCGGTCACAAGAAATCAAACGAGATGTTGAACAGCGACAATCAAAAATAGATACTTACCAAGCTCAAATGGATCGCCAAATAGCAGCCCTCGAAGCTCAGGCTAAAGAGCAACCTAATAACTTAACTGATGCGACTTTTGATAACTCCTTATCTAGAAAAATGAGTGCGTTAACATCAAAATATGCAACTTTAATCGATGTTGAACAGCACCAAATAGATCGTCTTCTACAAGAGTTAGCCAGTATAGAATAATGCATGTAGGTTATTTGTTATGAATTCACTTGCTGCTGCACGGACTTGTTAATTGCAACAATATTACTGGTATTAAATAAATAGCTTTTCACTATGCTGTTAAACATCCTGAGTGCATAACGCCACGCTTGTTCTAGGTTTAGCGTAAATTCTCGGCCCAAATGAATTTTTAGCGCAGCTATAAAAGCATCACATAATAAATCAACATCCTGACAAGTGAGGCCAGATTTACTTAGGTTGTTGGCATGATAATGAATAAAAGGTAATACAGACAATAAGCGATCTAAGTGGGTAATAGTGCGTTCCAATGAGCAATACAACAAATAACTTTTTTCACTTATTTCATCACTGCTAGGCCATTGCATTGTCAATGCATGACGTTTTAATTGCACATGAAAGGTAACAGTAAAACAGTGAAAGTTGGGTTTTATTATTGCGATACTTCATAATAACATTTTTTGATGATGAGCAGAAATACTCATAATAAGCCCTCTCTAAATAGCCTTAAATATGCAGATTGCCATTAAAAACTTAGTATAGACGCTGTGTAGGAAAGAGTGAGTAAATCGATGGAAATTGCGCGATAGCATGCTTTATTAATGCCAATAAGGCTAGGGCGTGTTGACCTTTGTGGATTGAAATTTGTTCAATCTAGGGGCGATTTAATCGCGGCGCGAGGTTTGTAACCTAGTGGGCTAAGTAAAAATCGAGCAACAAAGAGTTAATCGCCCCTAGGAAGAACCCTTTGGGCAGCGCATGTTTGGAATTTATACTGCGTTATCGCCTATTTATGGGGAACAACCACACTACATAGACTCTGCCTTGCCTAAATACCAAACATACTGCTGCAAAATTAATCACAAAAGGTCAACACGCCCTAGGGCCTTTATGTTGGTTTTTAAAAATCGCACTTGGTGTTCCGTTATAGCTAATTGTTCTGACCTATAATTTTGTACTTTATAATCTAGTCATTCTTTACCAGTTTTTGGTTGCTAATTCCGCCAAGCCTCTTTATAATAGCCGCCATTGTCTAGCTCACTTAATTAGCTGCTAGGCAAGTATCAGATATTTGATACAAGTTGGCGCGGGATGGAGCAGCCTGGTAGCTCGTCGGGCTCATAACCCGAAGGTCGTCGGTTCAAATCCGGCTCCCGCAACCAAGTTTTTGAGATAAGCCATTAATTTTATTAATGTTTCTCAATTCTTGAAGCCATACTTTTGAGTAGCGATTTTAGTTACTGATTTGAAGTCGCGCATTCTATGTAATGCGCGTTTTGCGTTTAAGCCTTTGGGTTTAATTTAGATGGTGTTAGCTATCCGCAACCAAGCTTGGCCCATGGCCACACAGTTTTATGCTTTAGGTGTGACGCCCCGCTTGGTTCGGGGCGTTGTTGTATCTGCACCTCTTGATTTTAAATCAAGGTATAAGCTAAGTATTTTAGGGCTATAAGCCCTTTTTTTGTTTGTATGGAGAATTTTCGTGACAAAACTTGAGCAAGATTTATTAACCATGCTTTCACCGTCAGTTGAAATGTTAGGCTTTGAATTACATGGTCTAGAGTTTGTGCAAGCGGGTCGCCATTCTACGCTTAGGGTCTATATCGATCACGAAGCGGGGATCTCGGTTGATAATTGTGCTGATGCAAGTCGTCAAATAAGCGCAATTTTAGATGTCGAAGACCCGATTACAAATGAATATGATTTGGAAGTATCGTCTCCTGGTGTTGATCGTCTATTATTCAAACAAGATCACTACGAGAAGGCACAAGGAGAGGAAGTACGCGTGCGTACTAAGCTTCCACAAGATGGTCGCCGTAATTTTAAAGGCGATCTAATAGCAGTTAGCAGTGATATGATCACACTTTCATATGACGGTACTGAGCAGTTAATTATGCTCAGTAACATTGAACGTGCGAACATCATCGCAAAGTTTTAATCCGAGTGCGAAGGAATAGGGCAAGCGAGGCATAACCCATGGCAAAAGAGATATTATTGGTTGCTGAAGCCGTTTCCAATGAGAAAGCGGTTCCAAAAGAAAAGATTTTCGAAGCGTTAGAGTTCGCATTAGCGACTGCGACTAAGAAAAAACATACTGGTGAAATTGAAGTACGCGTTGCAATTGACCGTAAAACAGGTGACTACGACACTTACCGTCGTTGGCAGATTGCTGCAGTACTTGAAGATGGCTCACTGGAAAACCCTTACAGCGAAATCACGTTAGAAGCGGCTCAGGTTGATGACCCAGATCTTAAGATTGGTGATTTCATCGAAGAGCAAATCGAGTCAATTAAATTTGACCGTATTACTACACAAATGGCGAAACAAGTAATCGTACAAAAAGTACGTGAAGCTGAGCGCGCACTTGTTGTAGAAGCTTATAAAGATCAACAAGGCGAGTTAGTAACAGGTGTTGTGAAAAAAGCAACGCGTGACGCAATCGTATTAGATTTAGGTAACAATGCTGAAGCGGTTATTTACCGTGATGACATGTTACCACGTGAAAACTTCCGTCCAGGCGATCGCATCCGTGGTTTACTTTATGAAGTAAAACCTGATGCTCGTGGTGCACAGTTATTTGTAACACGCTCTAAGCCAGAAATGCTGATGGAATTATTCCGCATTGAGGTGCCAGAAATTGGCGAAGAGATGATTGAACTACGTGCAGCGGCACGTGATCCAGGTTCACGTGCTAAAATCGCCGTGAAATCTAACGACAAACGTATCGACCCAATTGGTGCGTGTGTTGGTATGCGTGGTGCACGTGTACAAGCTGTTTCTACCGAATTAGGTGGTGAACGTGTTGATATCGTACTTTACGATGACAACCCAGCCCAGTTCGTTATTAATGCAATGTCACCTGCTGAAGTTGCTTCAATTGTAATGGATGAAGACACCCATTCAATGGATATCGCTGTTGAAGCTGATAACCTAGCACAAGCAATTGGTCGTAACGGTCAAAACGTACGTCTTGCTAGCCAGTTAACTGGTTGGGAACTAAACGTAATGACAGTTGAAGAGATGCGCGCTAAGAACGAAGCTGAATCTGATAAGTTAATTAACTTATTCACTGAAAACTTAGACATCGATGAAGACTTTGCAACATTACTTATCAACGAAGGTTTCTCAACCCTTGAAGAAGTTGCCTATGTGCCTGCGTCTGAGTTTTTAGAAATTGATGGTTTAGATGAAGATACTGTTGATTTGTTACGCTCACGTGCAAAAGATGCATTAACGACTAAAGCACTTAAAACAGAAGAAAGCCTTGATGGTGCAGAGCCTGCTGAAGACTTATTAGCACTTGAAGGGTTAGAGCGTCACCTTGCGTTTGTTATGGCAAGCAAAGGGGTTGTTACGCTAGAAGATTTAGCAGAGCAAGGTATTGATGAATTAGTCGATATCACAGAGCTTTCTCCAGAGAAAGCGGGTGAGCTAATTATGGCTGCGCGCAACATTTGTTGGTTCGCAGACGAGTAATTTATTAACGGAGGTATTAGAGACTATGGCAGAAGTAAATGTTGAAAAACTAGCCGGGGATATTGGTACAACTGTTGATAAATTGCTTCAACAATTATCGCAAGCCGGTATCACTAAGCAAGCGGGTGATAATGTAACTGAAGCAGAAAAAGCAACGTTACTTGATCACTTAAGCAAGCAACACGGCGGCACAGGCTCAGATGGCCCAGCGCGTATGACATTGCAACGTAAGAGCAAAAGCACATTAAGTGTTACGGGTTCTACAGGTCAAGCAAAGTCAGTACAAGTTGAAGTACGTAAAACACGTACTTACGTGAAGAAAAGCGCGGTTGAGCAAGAGCAAGAGCAAGCACGTATAGCAGCAGAAGAAGCCGCTCGTCGTGAACTTGAGCAACAAGCTGCAAAAGAAGCAGCTGAGCTTAAAGCAAAACAAGACGCAGAGCGTAAAGCCAAAGAAGAGGCTGACCGTAAAGTGAAAGAAGAAGCTAAACGTAAAGCAGATGCTGAACGTGTAGCAAAACAGAAGCAGATGACCCCAGAACAAACCGCGAAGTCTGAAAAAGATCGCGTTGAAGCTGAGCGTCTGCAAAAAGAAGCAGAAGAGGCCGCATTGAAGAAAGCTGAAGAAGAAGCGAAACGTCAAGCAGAAGAGGCAAGAAAGCTAGCAGAAGAAAATTC